>NZ_JBWKPX010000021.1:0-91962 GCF_059418465.1 Caulobacter sp. GW821-FHT09A05 | reverse complement strand
AAACCCTCAAGCCTCGCTTGAGAGAGTGAATCATGCCCAGTCCCGCACCGCTACGGACTTCTTCAACAGCCTGCTAGGTCTGAGAAGCTCGCCGCCACAACGTCCGCGGCGCTGAGGTCGTGATTCCGGCGGCCGTTGCAGTCCGCTTCCGGCGCCGTGCGGCTCATCCCAAACTGCCGGCGAACCGTTCAGCCAGGCGCTCCCGACGGAAGATCTCGGCCACGTGGTCGATGAACGCGCGGGTCTTGGCTGGAAGGTGGGCGCGGCTGGCGTAGTAGAGCGAGATGGCGCCGGCGTCGGCCCACCAGCGAGGCAGCACCCTGACAAGGCGCCCTGCTTCGAGGTCGGCTATCACGTCGGGCAAGGCCAGCATCGCCACGCCCAGGCCAACGCGCGCGGACTGGCGCAAGGCCGCCGGATCGTTGACGACCAGGGTATGGGGCAGGGGCGCGATGGCTTCGTCGCCCGCCGCGTTCCGCAGCGACCATCGGCGCACCAGGCCGGTGGTGTCCGACCGCATCACGACGCCGTCCATCCGCGCCAGGTCTTCCGGGTGGGCAGGCGGGGCGCGGCCGGCGAGATAGCCGGGCGCGGCCACGGCGACGATGTGGGCCGGCGCCAAGGGGCGGGCCACCAGGCCCGGCGACAGGTCGAAACCCCCGCCAATGGCCGCGTCATAGCCTTCGGCCACTAGGTCGACCTGCCGGTTCTCGAAGCGCCAGTCGGGGCGGATCAGGGGATGGCGCGCCAGAAACTCGGGCAGCATCGGCAGGATGACCTCGGTGCCGAAGGTGATGCTGAGCGAGACCTTGAGCACTCCGGCCGGCTCGTCGCCGCCCGCCACCGCCGCGATGGCCGCCTGGACGCCCGCGAGGTCATCGCGCAGCGCCAGCAGGAAACGCTCGCCCGGCTCGGTCAGGGCGAGGCTGCGTGTCGAGCGATGAAAGAGACGGACCCCGAGATTGCGTTCCAGTTGGGCGACGTTGCGGCTCACGGCGGCTGGCGTCAGCCCCATTCGCCGCGCCGCATCGGAGAAGCTCCCGCCGTCAGCGCTGCGCACGAAGCTCTCAAGATTGGCGAGGCTTTCCAATTTCAATGATCCCTTGAAGATCATTGGCAAGATACCTGGCTAATACCCAGGGATCAAATCTCCGATCCTGCCTCCATCGAAACCCGCTCATGGAGCTTGCAGATGACGACTTCTCTTCCTCTCGCCGGCAAGGCCGCCCTGGTCACCGGCGGCTCGCGCGGCATCGGCGCGGCCATCGCCAGGCGCCTGGCCGCCGACGGCGCGGCCGTGGCCCTGACCTATTCGTCCTCGCCCGACCGCGCCGACGCCGTCGTCGGCGAGATCCAGGCCGCGGGCGGCAAGGCGGTGGCGATCAAGGCCGACGCCGGCGATCCCGAGGCGGTCCGAGCGGCGGTGCGCGGGACCATCGCCGATCTTGGGGCCATCGACATCCTGGTCAACAATGCGGGCCTCGGCGACGGCGGTCCGATCGAGGATATCGCGTTCGAGACCTATCAGCGGGTGATCGCGGTCAATGTCACCGGCGTCTTCGTCGCCACCCAGGAAGCCGCGCGCCAGATGAAGCCGGGTGGCCGGATTATCCACATCGGCTCCTCGATGACCCGCTATGCGGCTTTCCCGACGGCCTCGCTCTACACCCTGACCAAGGGCGCGATCAGCGGCTTCAATCGCAGCCTGGTCCGCGACCTCGGCCCCAAGGGGATCACGGTCAACACGGTCCATCCGGGGCCGACCGACACCGACATGAACCCGGCTGACGGCCCGGTGTCCAAGATCGTCGGCCCGGGGATCGCGGTGGGCCGCTACGGCCGTCCCGAGGAGATCGCCAGCGCCGTGGCCTATCTGGCCAGCCCCGAGGCGGCCTTCATCACCGGCGCCGATCTGGCCGTCGACGGCGGTTTCACGGCCTAGAACCAGTTCGAGGAGAAACGAAATGATCACCATCGGCATCATCGGCGCGGGCGGCATCGGCGCCGCCATCGCCCGCAGCGTCGCCCGCGCCGGGCTTCAGGCGAAGATCGCCAACCGTCGAGGCCCCGAGAGCTTGCGGGCGCTCGTGGACGAACTTGGACCGTCCATCATGGCTGCGACGGTCGCCGAGGCCGCCAAGGCCGACATCGTCTTCGTAGCCGTGAACTGGTCGAAGATCCCTACGGCGCTGGAGGGGCTGGCGGACTGGGCTGGTCGCATCGTCATCGACGCCAACAACCCCATCGAGGCGCCGCTGTTTCGCCCGGTCGACCTGGGCGGCCGCGCTTCGACCCAGGTCTTCGCTGACCAGGTCCCCGGGGCGCGGGTCGTAAAGGCTTTCAACACCCTGCCGCCGCCGATCCTGGGCGCGGACCCCGCCACCGCGCAGGGGCGGCGGGTGCTGTTCTACGCCGGCGACGACCAAGCGGCGAAGGCCGAGGTGGCGGCGCTCGTCGAACGCCTGGGTTTCGCCGGCGTGGATCTGGGCGGGCTGGAGAACGGCGGGCGGCTCAGCCAGTTTCCGGGCGGCTCACTGCCAGGCCTGAACCTGATCAAGGTCGACTAAGGTCTGGGGGAGGGCGAGAGTCCCGACATGCCCAAGGTCTTCAGGCTGGACGCCTCGCCCAAGCCGATCCCCGACGACGCGATCGATCCGCCGGGCCTGAAGAAGCGCTGCCGCAAGCCGATCGTCACCGCCGTCCATCGCTCAACAGATCCGGTCGGGGTTGTCTCAAGCTTCGGTGGTAACCGCCCCCGCGGCCTGCGCCTTCAGGCGAGGCGACGCAGTGTCTGGGAGGTCAGCGATGCAAGGCTGTCCTCAGGCGGGCGACCGAGCCGACCGACGAGCAATCCATGCTGCGGTAGCGATCTGGGCGCCATGTTTCCGGAGCGGTCCAAAGCTCCGTTGTTGGCGCAGCACCCCCAAGCGCCCGGACCTCGGATCGACAGGGAAGGGGAGAGCGGACCTACGGCAATCTGCATTTCGAAGTTGTGCTGTTCGCCCTGCCGCCGATCTTCGCGGCGGCCATGGGCGTGGCCAGCGCTACGGCGAGGTTCTGACTGGGGTGGCGACGCGCGGGGGGCGTGACCAATTGTTTGTCTCATTCTCGCTTGATGTCTGGCGTTAAGAGATCCGATGGATCGCTTCTAGCGCTGTGCAGGGACATGCTCATGGCCACCTTCGTGATGATCCCTGGAGGCTGGCAGGGCGGCTGGGTCTACGACAGGGTTGGGAAAATCCTGACAGCCAGTGGGCACAGAGCCTTGCCGATCACGCTCTCAGGCCTTGGCGATGCGCCGGCCCCGGCGGCCAACCTGGACACTCACATCGGCGATGTCGTCGACGCCATTAAATCGCAGGGCGATGGCCTGGTCATTGTCGGGCAATCCTACGGCGGAATGGTCGTGAGCGGCGTGGCCGACGCCGCGCCGTCGCAAATCGGAGCGTTGGTCTATGTCGACGCTTACGTGCCTGACCCAGGCGATTCCGCCTGGTCCCTGACGAGTCCTTATTTTCGAGAGGTCTTTGCCGAAGGTGCAAGGTCGGACGGGCTAAACTGCGCGCCCCCGCCCGGTCTTGATCCCCGGGCCCGTCCTCACCCGATCGGGACGTTTTTGCAGTCCATTCGCCTCACCGGACGTTGGCGCGAGGCGCCCCGCAAGACCTATGTTGGCGCGTTCGGCTGGGAAGGAAGTCCGTTCCTGGATCTTCACGCGCGCCTGAGCCGTGATCCGGAATGGTCCACCTATTCCCTGGATTGCCCCCACAACGTCGCGCGGTTTCAGCCTGAGACGCTGGCCGAGATCCTCCTGGCCCAGGTCTGACGCGACCATTGAACAAGCGCTCGGAGCTCTATTGGAGAATGCTCGCCGAGCGCTCCTCTTCGGCAATGTGCGCGTGTCATCAGCGCCGGAGCCTGAATGTCCGGAACCTGGCGCTGTCCCAAGCGCCGCTAGTGGCGCTACCCTGCCGAGAACGCTCAGTTGGCGCCCTCAGGCGTCACCACGGAACTCGGACTCTTCATCAGCGAACCGAGGTTGGGAGCATAGGACGCGAAGAGCGGGAGGAGGCCGGCGCCCAGCGCTGGCGCGATCTCGCCATTGCGGCCAGGTAGCAGGGGCGGCTGGAAGAAGTCGCGGGGGGCGTTGGCTTCCAACTTCGCCTTGATCCGGCCGATGAGGGCCCCGAGGAGTTCCTCGGGAAGCGGGCTGCCCAGGATCACGGCCTCGAGATCCAGCAGGCTGTTGGCGCCGATGATCGCGAAGCTCAGCGCGTCCGCGCAATCGTCCAGCCAGGCCTCGCGGGCCGCGTCGGTCAGGCCGTCCGCCAGGTCGATCCTGGCGTTGTAGAGCGAGGCGCGGTGCAGCAGCACGTCGGCGCCGTTGCGACCGGCCACCGGCATCGAGGCCAAGGCCCCGGCGTTGCCGTTGCGGCCTTCGTGCACCTGGCCGCCGAGCACCAGCCCCCCCCCGACGAACTTGCCCAGATGGATGTAGAGGAAGTCCCGCAGGTCCAGCCCGGCGCCACACAGCAGTTCGGCCAGCGCGCCGGCGTTGCCGTCGTTTTCGAAGAAGACAGGGGCTTCGAGCGCCAAGCGGAAGCGTTTCTCGACGACGCTTCCGGCCCAGTCGCGTGCTTGGTCGTCCGTCATGCCCAGCTCGTCGCGCCATTCGCCGAGAAACCAGGGCATGGCGATGCCGATGCCCAGAAAGCCCTCGCGCTGGACTTCCGGCAGAAGCGCAAGCTGCGTCGCCATGAACGCATTGACGTCGCGGATCACCTCCTGCGGGCGGGGAAAGTCGTGGGGCTGCGACCAGCGCGCGAGGATCGCGCCGTCGAAGTCCAGCAGCACGCAGATCAGCCGATCGCGACCGATCTCGACACCCACCGTACATCCGCTGCCGCCGTTGATCTTGTAGATGGTCGAGGGCTGGCCCATGCCGCCGGTCCGCCGGCCCGCGCGGACCAGTCGGCCCGATTCCTCCAGGCTCTCGACGATCCTCACGGCCGCCTGGGGCGAAAGCCCGGTCAGCTTCGAGATGTCCGCCTTGGAGGCGCCGTTCAGACGGCGGATCGTCGATAGCACCAGGCGCTCATTGTAGCGCCGCACGCCGATTGAATTGCTTCCTCGCTGCATCGATCGGTCTTCTCGCATCCCTTCCGACGCCCGAGAGCTTGCGGGCCGCTCACCGACTACAACGCTCGCTTGCGGGATTCTGCCCGCCATTCGCCGTCCCGGCAACCTGCGGGCGACCTTCGCCGAGCCCCCGGCGACCATACGAACTTTCGCCTTGACAGACTAAATCACTTTCATAGATTTAGTAAATCACATCGATGGATTTAGTCCGTCGGGACTGTCGACCGTGAAAAACGCGGCGCTGGAAGGGAGGTGCGAATGGGAGACATCGACGCAGGCGCGTCGAAACGGCGCGCTGCTTAGCAGACCGCCATGGCCGGGGGTGACGGCCAGCGACGACCTTTCCTGAGCAGACCTTTCGCGGTCACACCAGCGCTCCAGGAGATCAAAAGCATAAATCAAAGAAAACCGAATGGTGTTCAAATAACCGCGCTGAGCGGAGTTGAGCATCATAACTCTGGGGAGGAATACTATGTTCAAGCGCAGTCTAGTTCTGCTCTGCTCCACGTCGTGGGCGGCGATGCTGGCGGCGTCTCCGGTCTGGGCGCAAAGCGCCGCGACCCCGGAACCGCAATCCCAGGACAAGCCCGCGGCGACCAAGCGCGTCGCGCCGCCGAGCGCCGGAAATCAAGTCGAGGCGACCGTCGTCGACGAGGTCGTGGTGACCGGGTTCCGCGGCGCCCTCCAGTCCGCCCAGGAACAGAAGCGCGCCTCCGACTCGATCGTCGACGCCGTGGTGGCCGAAGATATCGGCAAGCTGCCGGACAACAACGCGGCCGAAGTCATGTCGCGAATTCCCGGCGTCCAGATCACGCGGACCTATGACGAGGGCGCCGAAGTGCTGGTCCGGGGTCTTCCCAACCTCGCCACCACCTACAACAGCCGCGAGCTTTTCAGCACCGACGATCGCGTGCTCCATTGGCAGGATCTCCCCGCGAGCGTCGCCGCCGGCTTCGAGGTCTACAAGACCGCGACCGCCGACCTGGTCGAGCCGGGCCTCGGAGGGCTGATCAACCTGCGTTCGCGCCGTCCGTTCGACATGAAGGACGTCACCCTCGCCGGCGAGGTGAGGGGCGCCTACAACGATCAATCCAAGACCATCGAGCCGGCCGGCAACCTGCTCCTGGCGAAGACCTGGGACACCTCGAAGGGCGAGATCGGCGGGCTGTTGGGCGCGAGCTATGTCCGCACCAAGTATCACCAGGCGCTCCGCTTCGACGGCGCCGCCGTCATCACTCCGAGCCTGGGCAACGCCACCGTCACGACGCCGGGCGTGGGCGATTTCCACTATCCCGACTACATCGGCAACTATTACGCCACCGGCGCCCGCGAGCGTCCGGCGGTCAACGCCATGGTGCAGTGGCGCCCCAGCGCCAATCTCGAACTCTACGCCGAGGCGCTCTGGAGCGGCTATCGCGGCACGCAGGCGAACGACTTCTATGGTCAGAGCCTCAGGGACGGCACGCTGAGCAATGTCGTGCTGGTCGACGGCGAGGACGGGAAGGCGGCGAGCCTGACCCACACCGGCGGCAATTCCCCGGACGTCCAGCGGTCGGCGCTCAAGGACCGGACGGACCTGTATCAGGGCGCGCTCGGCTTCCGCTGGACGACGGGCCGCGCGACGATTTCCGGCGACTTCGCCTATTCCAAGAGCCGCTACGTGGCCAACCAGACGCGCCTGGACGCCCAGCTGACCAGCACGCCCACCGTGAACGCCGAGTTCGACGTCGCGGGGTCGGGGGTGTTCGATCTGGGCGGCTACGACATGATGAACCCGGACAACTACGTCCTGAGCGGCATCTACCAGACCTATCTCTCGGCCGAGGGAGACGGCTGGCAGGGGCGACTGGACGTCGACTACGACACCGGCAGCACCTGGCTGCCGAAGATCCAGGCCGGGCTGCGCGCCACCACCCGCACCTCGATCGACTATTACGGCGATCGGTACGCCTGGATCCGACTGAGGAACATTCCGCTGGCCGACCTGCCCACCGGCGATCTCGAGGTGGTCAGAGGCGCCTTCCGTGACGATCCCCAGCGTTTCCAGAACTGGCTGGCGCCGGGCGGCGACGCCATCCTCGCCAACAGCGAAAACCTGCGCCAGCTCGCCTACGCCTCGCTGCAGCAGGTCATGGCGGACTATGACTGGGCCGGCTTCCTCGCGGGCGACACGGCCAAGTACAGCACCCCGGAAATCCAGACCTTCCGGTCCTTCTACGGCAAGGAACAGACCTACGCCGGCTATGTCCAGGGCAAGTACGCGTTCGACATCGGCAGCGTCCGGGTGGACGGTACGGCTGGTGTGCGCGTGGCCTACGCCGACGGCACGAACTACGGCTTCGAAAGCGACCTGGTGCCGGCCTCGGCGGATCACGACTGGCTCGATGTCCTGCCGTCGATCCAGTCCAAGATCCACTTCTCGGACAAGGTCCTGCTGCGGCTGGCCTACACGAAGACGATCTCCCGGCCCGGCTACGGGCAACTGAGTCCGACGGCGATCCTGTCGCGCGCCACCGGCACGTTCAACGGCCTTGAGCTCACGACCGGAAACCCCGATCTGAAGCCGTTGACGTCGACGAACTACGACGCGTCGCTCGAATACTATTTCGCCAAGCACGGGTCCGCGTCGCTGGCGGTCTTCTACAAGGATATCTGGGGCTTCATCGACACCTACAGCCACTACGAAACCGATCCGACGGCCGGGACCGTCAGGATCACGAGGCCCGAGAACGCGGGGGAGGGCAGGATCCGCGGCGCGGAAGCCTCCTTCCAGACCTTCTTCGACTTTCTGCCCGGCTGGCTCTCCGGCTTCGGCGTGCAGGCGAACCTCACCTATCTCGACGCCAAGAACGGGCTTCCGGCCGCCTTCGGCGAGGACGCGGGGGCCTTGGTGCCGATGGCGAACGCCTCGAAGTGGACCTATAATCTGGTCGGCTTCTACGAGAAGGGACCGTTCTCGGCGCGCATCTCGTACAATCGTCGCTCGCACTATGTGAACAAATACTATCGCAATGCGAACGAAGAGCAGTATGCGGGCGAACTGGTGCGCCCCGTGTCGCGTCTCGATGCTTCTCTGTCGTATCAGATCAACGACAAGTACTCGGTCGTGCTGACCGGCAGCAACCTGCTCGCGCAGCCGTGGAAAGACTACAGGTACTACAACGAGACGCAGTACTTCCCGGCCGATGTGAGAATCGAGGGGCGGTACATCAGCCTCGGCGTGCGTTTCAAGATGTAGCGCCAAGCCCCTCGGCGCGCCCCACAGCGCGCCGGAGCCGGCTCGAGCGGGGCCGCGCGCCCACCGCTGTCCCGCCGTCTCGCCCGCGAATTCCCAGTTCCTGAACCAGGCCCGAGCATGAACACGAAAACGATCCTGGCCGTGGCCTTGCTGGCTCAAGCCGCGACGCCGTCCCTGGCCTTGGCCCAGTTGGCGCCGCTTCCCGACCTCGCGGCGGCGCAAGCGCGGGCGACGGCGACGGTCGCGCGGATGACCGCCGACGAGAAGGTCGTCCTGACCCACGGGATCATGGCCCTGCCCCTGGGCGGCGACGCCCCGCCCCTGCCGGCCGATGCGATCCTGGGGGCGGGCTATGTGGAAGGACTGGCCCGCCTCGGCGTTCCGGCGCTCAAGGAGACCGACGCCAGTCTCGGCGTCGGCTACGTCTCGGGGATCCGCAAGGACGGGGCGACCGCGCTGCCGTCCGGCTTGGCGCAGGCCGCGAGCTGGAACCCCGACCTGCTCTACCGCGGCGGCGCCATGATCGGTTCGGAGGCGCGGGCCAAGGGCTTCAACGTCCTGCTGGCCGGCGGCGTCAATCTGATGCGCGACCCGCGCAACGGTCGCACCTTCGAATATCTTTCCGAGGACCCGCTGCTGACCGGCGTGCTGGCCGGGGCGGCGATCCGTGGCGTCCAGTCCAACAACATCATCTCGACGATCAAGCACTTCGCGCTGAACGGACAGGAGACCGGCCGCAAGATCGTGGACGCCCGGATCAGCGAGGCCGCGGCGCGGGAGAGCGACCTCCTGGCCTTCCAGATCGGCATCGAGCAGGGCCAGCCGCTCTCGGTGATGTGCGCCTACAACCGCGTGAACGGCGTGAAGGCCTGCGACAGTGACTGGCTGATGAACCAGGTGCTCAAGCAGGGCTGGGGCTACAAGGGCTTCGTCATGTCCGACTGGGGCAAGGCGGTCCCGGGCGTGGAGGCGGCGCTCAACGGCCTGGACCAGCAGTCGGGCTCGCAGCTCGACAGCGCCGTGTTCTTCCGTAACCCGCTCAAGCAGAAGGCGGCTTCCGATCCGCGCTATGGCGCCAGGCTCGACGATATGAACAGGCGCGTCCTGACGGCCATCTACGCCGCCGGGCTGGACAGGCGCCCCGCGACGCCGGACGACAGGATCGACTTCGCCAGCAACGCGGCGGTCGCCGAGGAGGTGGCGCGGCAGGGGATGGTGCTGCTCAGGAATGAGCGCGGCGTTCTCCCGCTGGCCCGTTCGGCGGGACGCATCGCGGTGATCGGCGGACACGCCGACCGGGGCGTGATGTCGGGCGGGGGCTCGAGCCAGGTCCAGGGCCAGGACGGACCGGCGGTCACCGTGCCCGTCGCGGTCGGTCCGTCGGGCGCCGCCGCGTCGCAACAGTATCATCGTTCCAGCCCGCTGGCGGCCATCAAGGCCATGGCCCCCGACGCGGCGATCACCTTCCGCGACGGCCGCTACATCGCCGACGCGGTCGAGGCGGCCAGGCAGGCGGAGATCGCGATCGTCTTCGCCACCGAATGGCGGACGGAAGGCTTCGATCAGCCCGACCTGTCCCTCCCCGACGGGCAGGACCAACTGATCGCCGCCGTCGCCCAAGCCAACCCCAACACCATCGTGGTCCTCGAAACCGGCGGCCCGGTGAAGATGCCCTGGCTCGACAGGACCGCCGCGGTTCTCCAGGCCTGGTACCCGGGCGCGCGCGGCGGTCCGGCGATCGCCTCGGTTCTGTTCGGCGAGACCAATCCGGGCGGGCGCCTGCCCATCACCTTCCCGGCCAGCGAGGGCCAGCTCCCGCGCCCGAAGCTCGACGGCGGCGACTGGGTCGAGCCCTATACGGCGGACGACATTCCGCCCGGCGGCGACAGGCTGCGGGCCGACTACGACATCGAAGGCTCGGACGTCGGCTACCGCTGGTTCGCGCGCAGGGGCGCCAAGCCGCTGTTCCCGTTCGGTTTCGGGCTCAGCTACACGACCTTTTCGACCAGCGGCCTGACGGTGAAGGGCCGGACCGCGACCTTCACCGTCACCAATACCGGCCAGCGCGCCGGCGACGAGGTCGCCCAGCTCTATCTCGTCAGTCGCGCTGGCCAGGGAACGCGACGGCTGGTGGGCTTCCAGCGCGTCAGCCTGCAGCCCGGCGCGAGCCAGAAGGTGACCGTGACGGTTGATGCGCGCCTGCTCGCCGACTGGAAGAACGGCGGCTGGTCGATGCCGGCCGGCGACTACGGCTTTGCCCTCGGGCGCGACGCCGAGGATCTCGGCCCTGTCGTGAACGCGCGGATAGCCGCCCGGAAATGGTCCGACTGAGCCGGCCGCGCCGCCTCTCTACTAAAGTCCAAGTCAGCAAGGTTCTTCGAATGGCGTCTCCTCTTATCACTGGCGGTATCGAGGCTGGAGGGACCAAGTTCCTGTGCGGCGTCGCCGACGAGGACGGCGCCATTCTCGACCAGATCCGTATCCCGACCACCACGCCGGCCCAGACGCTGAGCGCCGCGAGCGACTTTTTCATCCGGGCCGCCGAACGCCATGGACCGATCGCCGCGCTCGGCATCGGCGGCTTCGGGCCGCTGTCGCTGAGACCCACCGCCAGCGACTATGGCCGCATCACCTCCACGCCCAAGCCGGGCTGGCCCGGCGCAGACCTGCTGGGCCATTTCCGGCGGACATTGGGGGTCCCGATGGCGCTCGACACCGACGTCAACGCCGCCGCGGTCGGCGAGCTGCTGTTCGGCGGCGGACGCGGGCTGGACACCTTCTGCTATGTCACCGTCGGGACTGGGATCGGCGTGGGCCTCCTGATCAACGGCGCGCCGCACAACGGCGCCAACCATCCCGAAGCCGGGCATATCCGCGTGGTGCGCGCCCCGGGCGACGCCGAGTTCCCGGGCGTCTGCCCCTATCACGGCGACTGCCTGGAAGGCCTGGCGTGCGGGCCCGCGATGCACGCGCGATGGGGCGCGCCCGCCGAAGACCTCCCCGACGCCCACCCGGCCTGGCCGATGGCGGCCCACTATGTCGCCGAACTCTGCGCGACCCTGACCTACACGCTGCGGCCCGACCGGATCATCGTCGGGGGCGGGGTGATGCGGCCAGCCATGTACGGACTGGTTCGCGAGGCGCTTGTGCGTAAGCTCGCGGGCTATGACGCCAGCCTTCGCGACCTCGACCCGACCGACTATATCGCCCGGCCGACCGCCGGCGCGTCGGCCGGTTTCACCGGCGCGCTCGCGCTCGCCTACCGCCTCGTCGCCGGCCGATGGCCGATGCACTGGGCGGTCGGGGCCCTGGACTCCTCCAAGACAGAAAGCCTGATCTCATGAGCGACAAGCCCCTGGCTACGGCGGCGCGCGTGCACAAGCGTGTGACCGTCATCACGATCCTGAGCGCGGCCGGCGCGGCGCTCGGCGGCCTGCTGTTCGGACTGGACACCGCGGTGATCTCCGGCGCCACCTCGGCGCTGCAGGAGCGCTTCGCGCTCAGCGACGCCCACCTCGGCTTCACCGTCGCCTCGGCGCTGATCGGCACGATCGTCGGGGCGCTCGTCGCGGGCTCGCCCGCCGACCGCTTCGGCCGCAAGCCCGTGCTGCTGGCGGTCGCGATCGCCTATGTCGTGTCATCGCTGGGGACGGCGTTGGCGGAGGCCTGGCCGGTGTTCCTGGCCTTCCGCTTCCTGGGCGGCCTGGCGATCGGCGCGGCCTCGGTCATCGCGCCGATCTACATCGCCGAGGTCTCGCCGCCCCACGTGCGCGGTCGGCTGGTGGCGCTCAACCAGCTCAACATCGTGTTCGGCATTCTGCTGGCCTTCATCTCCAACTATGTCGTCGCCGGGTTGGTTTCGCCCGACATCGCCTGGCGATGGATGTTCGGCATCGTCACCGTGCCTTCGGCCCTGTTCCTGGCCGTGACGCTGGTCCTGCCGGAAAGCCCGCGCTGGCTGGTCTCGGCCGACCGTGACGCCCAGGCCCTTACAGTCATGGATCAGCTGGGCTTTCCTGACCCCGCCGAGGATATGCGCCATATGCGCGAGGCGACCGCCCGCGACATCGCCGCCAGTCACTCGACGGGCAAGCTGTTCGCCCGGGCGCACTCGTTCCCCGTCGCCTGCGCCATCGCGATCGCCATGTTCAACCAGCTCTCGGGGATCAATGCGCTGCTCTACTACGCGCCGCACATCTTCGAGCTGAGCGGCGCGGCCGCCGACAGCGCGATGCTGCAATCGATCGCGATCGGCGGCACCAACCTGGTCTTCACCATCGCCGCGATGTTCCTGATCGACCGCTTCGGCCGTCGCCCCTTGCTGTTCTTCGGGTCGATCGCCACCGCCGCGGCGCTGTTCCTCGTCGCCTGGCAGTTCGAAAGCAAGGCGCCCAACGGCGCGCTGGTGCTGGTCGGGCTGCTGGGCTTCATCGCCGCCTTCGCCATCTCGCAGGGCGCGGTGATCTGGGTCTTCATCTCCGAGATCTTCCCCAACACCGTGCGCGGCAAGGGCCAGGCGCTGGGCAGCACCACCCACTGGGTGATGGCGGCCGCGATCACCTGGGCCTTCCCGGTGTTCGCGACCCACGTCGGCGGATGGGTGTTCGCCTTCTTCGGCGCGACGATGCTGCTGCAGTTCTTCTGGGTGTGGAAGGTGATGCCCGAGACCAATGGCGTCGCGCTTGAGGACATGAACCTGGAAAGGGCCGGCCAATGATCGTTGCGATGCTGATGGCGGCCGCGACGATGGTCTCGCCGGTCGCCGCCGCCGAACCGGCGGCCGATCCCCGCGCGGCCTATCACTTCGCGCCGGCGCGCAACTGGATGAACGACCCCAACGGTCTCGTCCACTACGACGGCGAGTATCACCTGTTCTTCCAGTACAATCCCCACGGCGACCGTTGGGGGCACATGAGCTGGGGCCATGCGGTGAGCCGTGACCTCACCACCTGGGAAGAGCTGTCGGTCGCGATTCCCGAGACCGAGGTGATGGCCTTTTCGGGAAGCGCGGTGATCGATTGGAACAACACCAGCGGTTTCGGCGAGGGCGGCCGACCGCCGATGGTCGCGATCTACACGGGCTTTGATCCGCGGACGAAGAACCAGTCGCAATACCTGGCCTACAGCAATGATCGCGGGCGGACCTTCACGGTCCATGGCAAGGTGCTCGACATCGGCTCGACGGAATTTCGCGATCCGAAGGTCTTCTGGCACGCGGCCACCCGGCGATGGGTGATGGCGGTCGTCCTCGCGGCCGAGAACAGGGTGTCGTTCTACACCTCGTCCAATCTCAAGGACTGGACCCACGCCAGCGACTTTGGTCCGCAGGGCGCGCGCGGCAAGAACTGGGAATGTCCCGACCTGTTCGAGCTTCCCGTCGAAGGCGGCCGGCCCGGCGAGAAACGCTGGGTGCTGAGCGTCAATCTCGGCGACGATGCGGTCGCCGGAGGTTCGGGCGGGCAATACTTTGTCGGCGATTTCGACGGCGTCCGGTTCACCCCGGTCGCGAACTGGGGCGCCGCGCCGCGCTGGATGGACTGGGGAGCGGACTTCTACGCGGCGGTTTCGTGGAACGACATGCCCGCCAACGATCCGCGTCGCATCTGGATCGGCTGGGCCAACAACTGGGACTATGCGCAGGACATCCCGGCCGACCCCGCGCGTGGCCTGATGTCGGTTCCGCGGACGGTGCGGCTGCTCAAGACGGCGGACGGCTATCGCATCGCCCAGGCCCCGGTGACGGAACTCAAGCGGTGGCGGACCCGTCACGGGACGGCCCGGCGTATCCGTCTCGGCGAGAAGCCGGTCGCCCTGCCGGCGGCGGGCGGCGCCGTCGAGCTAAAGCTCGATGTCGATGTCGGCGCCGCCGAGCAGGTGGCCCTCACTCTGACCGACGCCAAAGGCTACCAGACGGTGATCGGCGTGACGCCGGCCGCCAATGAAGTCTTCATCGACCGCTCGCGTTCGGGCCCGCGCTTCCACGGCAGCTTCACCGGACGCCACGCCGCGCCCGTCGATCTCAGGGGCGGCAAGGTCAGCCTGCGCGTGCTCGTCGATCAATCGATCATCGAGCTCTACGTCAACGATGGCGCGGCGACGATCACCGATCGCTTCTTCCCCGGCGGCGGCGACTTGAAATGGTCGGCGAGCGCGCGGGGCGGGGCGGCGACGATCCGGAAGCTGGACGCATGGACCTTAGTCAAGCCTAAGGCCCGCTGAGCCGATGCCATGCGAGATGTGGGCGCTGCAGGGTAGCCGCGTCTCGCGGCGCCAAGCTCTCCCCCTTGGTCTGGCGGCGGCCGTTCGGAGGACATCGGCTTCTCCTGCGGTTTCGAGTTTCCAAGAATCTTCGCCGGCCTGGCCGCGATTGTTCCGTCAAGGGATGCGCCATCGCCTTGGCCAAGGTCCTCCTGGATTTCCGCGGACCGGTGCTGTTGGCCCTGGTTGTCGGGCGCCCGCGGGTTGCGGGTGATCTGAGCCGTACGCCCGGCTGGCTGTTCGTTGCTGCGACAATCGATCCCATGGCACGGCAAGAGTTGCGCAAGCTTCGCCGCCCATCATGCTCGGCCATGGAGGGCCGATGGTGGATCAAGATGATTTCCCTGACGAGGGTCAACGCCTAGCCATCCTGCAGTCGCTGGGGCTTGCGAGCTCGACGCGGGAAGCGGTCTTCGACTTGATCGCCGAAGCCGCGCGCGGGGCCACGGCGGGCGACACCGGGTTCGTGTCTTTCGTTGACGCCGACCAAGTGTGGTTCAAGGCCGCCGCCGGGGTTCCAGCGCGACGCTTGCCCAGGTCTGGAGCCTTTTGCGACCGCGTCGTTCGAACCGGACGGGCGTTTGTCGTGGAAGACGTCGCGCGCCACGCCGATTTTTCTCACATCGACTATGTCGGCGCCTATGCCGGGGCGCCGGTCATTGTTCAAGACCATGTGGTGGGCGCGGTTTGCGTCACCAGCCTCGCCCCGCGCACCTTCTCGGGCGCGCAGCTCGCCCAACTGGAGATCTTGGCTCGGATGGTTGGCGAGCGACTGGAAACGCGCCGTGACAAGCTCTTCCTCTCGCAGTTGTTCGACGGCACGTCCGACGCCGTCCTGATCGTTGATGAAAACCAGGTCATCATGCATTGGAACGCTGCGGCCGAAGCCATATTCGGCTACAGCCCGCGCGAGGCCCTGGGCCAACCTCTACGGATGATTATCCCGCCACAGTTGCGGGCGAGTCATGATCGCGGGTTCGCACGGCTCTGCAACGGCGGGCCGCCAACGCTCAACGGCGCTGTCGAGGTTCCGGCGTTGCGCCGCGACGGCCAAGAATTCCCGGCCAGCCTGTCGCTGTCGATATGGCGTGACAACGAACGGATCATGGTCGGCGCCATCGTCCGCGACATCTCCGATCGCGAGGCCTTGCATCAGGCGCGCGTGGCGAGCGAAGCCAAGACGCGCTTCCTGGCCAATATGAGCCACGAGATCCGCACCCCGCTGAACGGTATTCTGGGCCTGGGCGACGTGTTGTCCCGCACGCGTCTGGCCGACGATCAGGCCGACATCCTGAAAGCGATGACTGGCGCGGCCCGTACGCTCGAAGCGCTGTTGAGCGATGTCCTGGATTTGGCGCGCTCGGAAGAGGGGGCGATGCGGATCTCTCGCGAACCGTTCGAGCTCACCGGTCTGGTGCGCGAAGTGGGAGACCTGCACCGACCCGCGGCGGAGGCCAAGGACCTCTCCTACGAGGTTTCTGGCCCCTCGGAGGAGCATTGGGTGATCGGCGATCCGGTACGGTTGCGCCAGGTGCTCGGCAACCTGCTCAGCAACGCGGTCAAGTTCACGCATGCGGGCAGAGTGCGACTGGATTGCACGAACAGAGAGGGCGCATGGGAGTTCGTGGTCTCCGACAGCGGCATCGGTTTCGATGCGGCGGCCAAGACGCGCATCTTTGACCGGTTCGCCCAGGCCGACGACTCCATAACCCGCAGTTACGGCGGTTCAGGCCTCGGCCTGTCGATCTGTGTCGAGCTGGTCCGAGCCATGGGCGGCGAGTTGGCCGCCTCGTCCGTGGTCGGCGAGGGCTCGTCCTTCGCCTTCGCGCTATCGCTCGCAACGGCGCAAGCCGCCCGGGCGGCGGAGCAGCCCGCTCGGAGAGCTCGCGCGATCCGGGTGCTGCTCGCCGAGGATCATCCGGTCAATCGCAAGGTCATCGAACTCATCCTCGAGGAGATCGGGGTGGAGCTGGTGTCCGTATGTGACGGCCGTCAAGCGCTCGAAGCCTTCGCCTCAGCGCCGTTCGACCTCGTCTTGATGGACATGCAGATGCCGGTCATGGATGGGTTGAGCGCGACTCGGGAGATCCGGGCCCTGGAGCAGCGCCTGCACCGGCGCGCATGTCCTCTGATCATGCTGACCGCCAACGTCCTGCCCGAGCACCTTCGCGCGAGTTTCGAAGCCGGCGCCGACCGTCACCTTGGCAAGCCCATCGAGGCGGCCCGTCTGCTGTCGGCGATGGACGAGGTGCTCTCCGCCTGCCCGGAGCTGGAAGCCGGGAGCCATCAGCTGGCCTAGTCGTCCCGCGAGACCGTCCCTGGGCCTTGTTTTTCGTTGCTTTGGCCCCGATGCGATCGGCGTGGCCATGTCCCACCGATAAGGTCGCGCCCGTGGTCTGGCAGTCCTACTGCCGGCCAGGAACACGACCATGCGCCACGTCGTCCACCCTGGTGAACTCGCCGTCGTGGGCCAGGAATTCCTTGGCGATGTCCTTGCCGATGCCGCTGGCGGCGCCAGTGACGACGGCGACCTTGTCCTGCAGGCCGTTGGGCTGGCTCGCGCAGTCAATCCTTTGCGGAAGAGGGGGCAGGTTTGGGCGTGACGAAATCGAAGGTCTGGACCGAATGGGCCGCCGTGGGCGGGACCAGAACCTCGGGGTGGGACAGGGTGGCCAGAGCGTCTCGACGACCCGCCGCCCAGTGCTCCTCCATGGTCCGGCGCGAGAATTCATAGTCCTTGGACTGACCTTCATAGGTGGCCGAGCGATAGACCAGCTGGACGATGTTGTAGACGGCGGGGTCGGATGCCTCGGCCAGCAGGCGGGCCTGGGGCGTGGCGGCCAGCTCGGGCGGCAACTGGGCGTACAGTTCGTTGAAGGCCGCGCGCAGCCTCTGCAGTTTCTTGAAGCTGTCGGTCGCCGATCGCGTGCGGCTGGAGAACTGCACCTCCTTCATCCGCACCGCCACTTCGGGCAGGTCGCGCGGCAGCACGCCCTGGGCGCTCCACAGGTCGACCTGGAAGATCAGGGTGTCCAGATCCGATCGCGCCGACAAGACCCAGTCCAGCGGGGTGTTGGAGACCAGTCCGCCATCCCAGTAGAACTCGCCTTCGATCTCCACGGCGTCGAAGGCCGGCGGCAAGGCGCCGCTGGCCATGATGTGCTGGGGGCCGATGATGTCGGTTTCATTGTCGAAATAGGCGAAGTTGCCGGTGCGGACGTTCACCGCCCCGACGCTGAAGCGCATGGTCCTGGCGTTGATCCGGTCGAAGTCGACCAGCCGCTCCAGGGTGGGCTTGAGGGCGGCGGTGTCGTACCAGCTCGTCGCGCCGGGCAGGCCAGCGGGCGTCAGGAACGGCGGTGGCGCGCGGGGCTTGAAGAAGCCTGGCACGCCCTTGGCCATGATTTGGCCGGCCGCCAGCTGATTGACCCAGGAACGCGCCATGTCGCCGTTCAGCAGGTCGGTCCACAGGCTGCCCCAGCCGCCGTCATGCGGCTGGCTGACCAGTTCCCAGAACTCACGCAGCCGAGCCACGCGTATCTCACGAGGATTGCCGGCGATGATGGCGCTGTTGATCGCGCCGATCGAGATGCCGGCGATCCAGGTCGGCTCGACATTGGCGTCGAGCAGGGCCTCATAGACCCCCGCCTGATAGGCGCCCAGCGCCCCGCCGCCTTGCAGCAGCAGGGCGACGCTCTCGAAGGCGGTGGCGTTGGGCTTGGGCTGTTCGGGCGGGGCGACGGCTCCTCGGCGCCTGGAGCTGAGCTTGCTACTCACGTTCGGGAACCGGAACGTTGAAGCCGTTCAGCGTCACCGAGACCAGGGCATAGAGCCCGACCAGATAGATCAATTCGTTGGCGCCATGCTGGCCGAAGGTCTTGACCGCCAGGACGTAGAGCGGCTCGGGCAGGACGCCGCCCCGACTCAGCGCATAGGCGACATCGAAGGCGACGCTCTCGTCCGGCGCCAGGTCGTTGGGTTTCAGGTCGGCGACCAGGGTGGCCAGGCGGCTCGGCCGGCATGCCCTCGCGCTCGGCCACGGCGATATGGGCGTAGATCTCGTAGGCGGCGTCGTAGCGCGCCCCGACCACCAGGATGGCGACCTGCCGGACATTGTCGGGCAGCACCGCGTTGGCGGTCATGGCCAGGGTCAGGTCCCAGATCGCCTTGCCGATCCCCGGCTCGTGCAGCCAGGGATTCCAGGGGCCCATCAGGGCGCCATCCTCGCGCTCGACCTTGAAGGCGTTGAAATGGCCGGCGATGCCCTGACGCATGTCGTCATAGAGGCGTCGTTGCTCAGAGGTGAGGTCGGAGGGGGGAATAAGGGGCAGGCGCATCTGGAATCCTTCGACAAGCGAGGAGAGGCCAAGGCGAGGGCGGCGGATCTCCGCCCAGCTATGGTGCGGTGCAGCATCTATGTGGCCGGATCATGTCGATCTGCCCTGGAGCCTGCCTTCCGAAGGCGGGCCGAGGTCGTGGCTGCTGGAGACGATCACGCCGTTGGTGGAGGGCTGATCCTCCCCCGCTGGAGGAGGAGGCCCGGAGGGGCGACTCGGCCCATGCCGAGATGGCCCCCTCAGTCGCTTCGTGACAGCTCCCCCAGGGGAGAGCATCTACCCCTCAGTGCCCTCCCGCCGCCGGCGGCTTGGCCAGCTTGGCCACGTCCGCCTCGGTCACCGGCTTGGCGTAGCTGTTGCCGAAGTGGGTGCGGACATAGGTCAGCACCTCGGCCATCTGGGCGTTGCTCAGCGTCCCGACGAAGCCCGGCATCGCGCCCTTGCCGCCGGTCACCACCATGATCGGATAGGCCGCGCCGGCCAGTTTGGGATTGGATGCCAGCGCCGGGATGGTCCCCGCTCCGGCCGCGCCCTTGGCGTCGGCCATGTGGCAGGCTTGGCAGACCGCGCCATAGACCTGCTCGCCGGTGACGGGCTTGGGCGCGCGGACGACGCCGCCGCCGGTGTCGCCGCTGGGCGGGGTCTGGGCGATGGCGGGAACGGCCAGCAGTGAAACGGCCGCCGCCGCGAAGAGGATCGTCTTCATGCTCAGGCCTCCAGCGCGCGCTTGTGCAGACGGGTGATGGCGTCGATGGACGACAGCAGCGCGCCTTCCATCCAGCAGCCGATATAGCTGGCGTGCTCGCCGGCCAGGACGATGCGGCGGTCCATGCCGACCAGGGTCTGGTAGTGCTCCTTGCGGGCGTCGTCGCTCCAGCGGGCGCAGCAGCCCAGGGTCCAGGGCACCCGGCTCCAGGCCACCGAAGCCCCGCTGGCGAATTCCTTGCGATAGCTCCCCGGATGGATCACCGATCCTTGCGTCAAGGCCGCCTCGATCCGCTGCTCGGGCGTCATGCCGGCCAGGCGATAGGCTCCCATTTCGCGGGCGAACGCGCCCAGCAGCACCGCCGGTCCGTCCTTGAACATGTTGTTGTTCGGGTAGGAGATCAGGGCGATCTCCTGGTCGGTGAAGCTGTGGCCGCCGTAGATGAAATCGTCCTCCTCCCAGAAGCGGCGCTTCATCTCCAGGCCGATCTTGACCTGGCCGGAATAGGGGACGGCCTTGATCGCGGCCATCATCTCGTCGGTCACCTGCAGGTCCATCTGCCCGAGGATGCCCAGCGGGATCGTGCAGACGCACCAGTCGGCCTTGGCCTCGCTGGCCTTGCCGGTCGCGACGTCGGTGAAGCTGACCGTGACGCCCTTGTCGTCCTGGGCGATCTGGCTGACCTTGGCGCCGTAGGTGATCAGGCCGTCGACCTGCCTGGCGAAGGCCTTGCCGATCATGTCCATGCCGCCCACCGGCTGGAACATGGTGGTCTGCATCTCGTGGCCCATGAAGAAGGCCATCGAGGTCCAGACCTGCGGGTCCAGCACGTCGTGCAGGCTGTAGAGGTCCTTGGACGGGATCGGCGCGCCGTCCACGCCGCCGCCGCCCGGCCGTTCGAAGCCGCGGTGCGATGAGGCCCGCAAGGACGCCGAATACTTGTAGTCGTTGTCCAGCATGCCCCAGCCCTTCAGGGCCTCCAGCAGCTTGTCGCGGTCCTCTTGCGTGACCGCCTCGTCCAGGGCCTTGGCGTTGACCGACTTGGCCAGCAGTTCGGCGATGTTGCCCTCGAAGTCGGCGGCGGCGGCGTTGAAGCGCACCGGCTTGCCGCCGAAGGCCTGGGACGAGTGGACCCAGCCCGAATGGTTGAACTGGATGAACGGCTCCAGGGCCACGCCGAACTGCTTGCAGTAGTGCAGCAGGGTCCGGTGGTGGTGCGGGATCCGCCAGGGGCCGGGGTTCAGGTAGTTGCCTTGCGAGAATCCGACCTTCTGGGTCGCGCCGCCCAGTTCGGTATAGACATCTCCCCCGCGAAGGGACCAGTTGCGGCCGCCAGCCCGGTTCTGGAACTCCAGGATCTGGACCTGATAGCCGGCCTTGCGCAGCTCGAATGCGGCCAGCATGCCCGCCAGGCCCGCGCCCAGCACGATCACCTTGGCCCCCGGCCGCGCGCCCTGCAGGTTGGGCGGTCCGTGGAATTGGGTCTCGGCCGCGTGGCCCAGCGTGGTCATCGCCTGATACAACGCCGCCGTTCCGCCGACCTTGGCGATGGCGGACAACAGCTGACGCCGCGTTGGCGTCCTTACACCCGAAACCATGGAAGCCCGTTCCCTACTGAACCGTCGAAACCGGCGGCGCCGCTAAGGGCTAGCAGGGGAGGGCGCCGCGGCGAGGGTTGGCGGGGCGCCAGCCGGCAGGTCGCCTGCAACGCTCCGATTTATCGGCGCCCGCGGGATCGGATTGCGCGCGAACTGTGCAGGCAGGGTGGAGGCGTCTGGCGTGTCGCGGCCGGATGGAAGAGCGTGTCAAACGCTTGGTAAATCGCGCCTCGACGAGGCCATGACGTCAGGCGGCGCGAGGCTGGTCCGGTATGCGCGGCTTTCGGCTCACCGAGACGGATGTTTGACGGAAAATCTCCGCCCGTGCATCGCTGATAGTGAAGACCAGACAATGGGCGAGGGAGAATGTCGGAGGGACGCGCGCGCGTCGTGGCCTGGCTGGGGCGGGAGATTCTCCCCCACGAAGGGGACCTGCGCGCCTGGCTGCGGCGCTCGTTCGCCGTCGCCGGAGACGTCGACGACATCATTCAGGAAACCTATTGCCGCCTGGCCGGCCTGACCCACATCGACCACGTCGACCAGCCGCGCTCCTATCTCTTCCAGACCGCCCGCAATGTCGCGCTGGAGCAAATTCGACGCGCCCGTGTGGTCCGGATCGAGACCGTCAGCGAGATGGACTCTCTCAATCTCATGCACGACGCCCCCTCGGCCGAACGCGTGATTTCCGGGCGACGGGAACTCGAACGAGTCCGCTCGCTGATCGCCGTACTGCCCGAGCGCTGCCGACGCATCTTCGAGATGCGCAAGATCGAAGGCGTGTCCCAGCGCGAAATCGCCCGGCGACTGGGCGTGACCGAACACGTCGTGGAGAACGAGTCGGTGAGGGGACTGCGCGCCATCCTCGCGGCCATGACCGAACAGGACCGCCCCTCCGGGGCCAAGGGACCGAAAGAGAAGACCGATGGTCGAACGCGAAAGCGCCGCTGACATCGAGGCGGACGCCGCCCGATGGGTGGTCCGCGTCGATCGTGAGGGAGACGATCCCGCCGTCCGCGCCGACCTGGAAAGCTGGTGGGCCGGCGACCGGCGCCGGGTGGGCGCCTATGCGCGGGCCGAGGCCGCGTGGCTTCATCTTGATCGGGCCCAGGTCTTCGCGGTCGAAGCGGCGGATCAAGCCGCCGGAAAGTCGGGCACGCGCCGGAGCGTGATGGCGGGCTTCGGGATGCTGGCGGCGGGCGTCGCGGTCGCCGTGGTCGCGCCACGCCTGCTTTTCCGGCGCTATGGCACCGCGCTGGGCGAAATCCGCCACCTGCCGATGGCCGACGGTTCCATGGCCGCGATCAACACCGATTCCGCGCTTGAGGTCGCCATGCGCCCCCGCCTGAGGGCCGTGCGACTGGATCGCGGCGAGGCCTGGTTCGAGGTGGCCAAGGATTCCGAGCGCCCCTTCGTGGTGGAGAGCGGGCCGGTGCGCGTGCGAGCGGTCGGTACGGCCTTCTCCGTACGCAGGCGCGAGGCCGGCAGCGACGTCCTGGTCACCGAAGGCGTCGTCGAGGTCTGGACCAAGGGCGGCAAAACCCCGCCTCGTCGCGTTTCCGCCGGCCAGCGGGTGTTCGCCGACAACACCCTGGGCATCCTGACGCCGCCCAAGGCCGAGGTCGACCTCAATCGGCAGCTGGCCTGGCGCGACGGCCAGATCGTCCTGGACGGCCAGACGCTGGTCGAGGCGGCCGCCGAGTTCAACCGCTACAACAAGCGCAAGATCGAGATCGCCGATGTGCGCCTGGCCGACGCGCGCTTCGTGGGCTGGTTCCGCACGAGCGATCCCGAGGGGTTCGCCCAGGCGGCGGCGACCACGTTCAAGGGCAGCGTCAGCATCAGTGACGAGGCGATCGTCCTTCGGGGCGGCTGAGACCCTCGGAAAGAAAAACCGGCGATTTCTGACGGAAGCCAGGGGGCCGCGCATCGTTTCAAATAGGCGCTCCAAGAAGCGTCGTTGAACCAACCCAGAGGGAGGGGGCGCATGCGGGCGACGCGTGACAGCCACAACAGGTCCTATTGGATGCTCGCGACCGGCGCGACGGCCCTGATGGCCGCCGCCGGGGCGCAGGCCCAGGTGCGCAAGTTCGATGTCCCGGCCCAGCCGGCGGTCACCGGCATTCCCCAGTTCGGCCAGCAGGCCGATTTGCAGATCCTGGCGCCTCAGGCGGCGGTTCAGGGTAAGCGCGTCAACGCCGTGCGCGGCGCCTACACGGCCGAGGAGGGGCTGACGCGCCTGCTGAACGGCGTGGGCCTCGCCGTCGCCTCCAACAACGGCCGCACGGTGGTGCTCGATCAGTCCCCTCAGGCGAACCCGGCCAGCGACCCGGCGCCCGCGCAGGACCAGACGACCGTCCAGGAAGTCGTCGTCACGGGCCTGACCTCGCGCAATCGCCCGCTGATCACGGCCTCGGCGGACATCACCCTGGCGTCGCGCGCCGACATCGAGCGCAAGGCGCCGCGTTCGACCGCCGACCTGCTGGAGCTTGTGCCCGGCATCTTCGTCGAGGGCACCGCCGGCGAGCTGTCGAACAACTATTCGGTGCGCGGCCTGCAGGGCGGCGGCCAGCGCTTCATCCAGTTGCAGGAGGACGGCCTCCCGATCATCTATCAGGGCGGCGGCGCGGACTTCTTCTTCTCGGAGGACGTCACGATCGACCGGCTCGAAGCGGTCAAGGGCGGCACCTCCGGGATCCTGACCGTCAACGGGGCCGGCGCGACGGTCAACTTCATCTCGCGTAAGCCCAATTTCGACAAGCCCGAAGGGATCGTGCGGGCCACGGGCTACAATTACGGTCTCAAGCGCGGCGATTTCTACTACTCGGCGCCGATCGCCCAGAACTTGGCGTTCAACGTCGGCGGCTATGTCCAGAGCAGTCCCGGCGTGCGCAAGAACACCTTCGACTACGACGGCTACCGCCTGAAGGCGATGCTGGAATATCGCTTCGACGAGGGCGGATACCTGCGGGTGACCGGCAAGATCGGCGACATGAAGGCGGCCTACTACGCCGACCAACCCTACGCCTACAGCAACGGCAAGCCGCGCGGCGTTCCTGGCCTGGACACCCAGTTCGGCAATATTGGCGGCGACGCGTTCAACCGGATCTCCGTGCCGGTGTCGACCTTCGTCGAAGGCGACGGCTTCCGTGACTTCCGGCTCAGCGAGGGCGTGCGGGTCAAGACCAGGCAGTTGCGGATCGACTTCGAAAGGCCCCTCAGCGACAGCGTCGAAGTCTTCGCCCGCGCTCGCTACCTGGACCTGAAGGACGACTTCAACGGCCTTTTCCCCGGCTCGGGCACGGGCAATGCGGGCCTGACCAGCGCGGTGAACTACCTGACCCCCGGCGCGACCTCGCCGATCAACAACCTGCTCACCGCGGGCCTGGCCGCCTACCCGGCCACGGTGCGCTTCGGCGCCAAGAACCTGCGGACCGGCGTGGTCATCCCGTCCAGCGACGTCGCGACCCTGAACGCCCTGAACGGCAACGGCTTCCTGCAGGAGACGACGCTCAACCACGACTATCAGTCAGGTCACGATTTCGGCTCCAACATCGGGGCGCGCTGGGAATATCAGGGCGAAGGGTTCAAGAACTCGCTGACCGGGGGCGTCCAATATTACGACGTCAGCCGCAGCCAGAACCAGTCGGCGGTGGCGACCGTGGTCAACGACGTCCGCACCAACAGCGACATCTACGACATCGTCTCGCTCGACGCGAACAACCAGGTCATCGGCGTGCTGAGCGACAACGGGCTGGTGTCATACGGGGACTGGGGAGCGGGCATGCGGCGACGCACCGACAAGTCGGTGTCGCTCTACGCCAACGACGAACTGGCGATCGGCGACAAGATCCACATCGACGGCGGCGTGCGCTGGGAGAGCGACAAGGCCCGGTATCTCGAGGGCAACGCCGCGGCCGTCAACCAGCCGGTGCAGCCCGGGGTGATCGGCGTGGTGCGAACCGTGGGGTCGACCTTCGACGGCACCTATACCGAGAAGCGCAAGACGCAGGACAAGGTCGCCTGGACCGTCGGCGCCAGCTATCTGCTCACGCCGCACTTCTCGGTCTATGGCCGCTACGCCAACGGCTTCCAGACCAACAACACCGATCCGATCACCAAGATCGAGCTCTACGAGGCCGGCGTGCGCTTCGAATACGGCCGCGTCCTCAGCGCGTCGGCGACGGTGTTCCGGACCAATTTCGACAACCAGTTCTACAACTTCATCGACCCGTCCGACCCCACCAAGCAGACCAGCTATCTGGCCGACCTCCGGACGAAGGGGGTGGAAATCGACGCCCTTGTCCGGCCCGTCGACTGGCTCTCGGTCAACGTCACGGGCGTACTCCAGGACCCGACGCTCAACAATCTGAGCCTGAACGGCGTGGCGCAGCCGACCTATGACGGCAATCGCCCCGAGCGGACGCCGGCCCGGCTGTTCACGATCACCCCGGCCATCAAGCTGCCCAACGACCGAGGCGAGATCTATGCCCGGTACAAGTATGTCGGCAAGATCTACGCGGACGCCGGCAATGGGGTGGCGCTGCCGTCCTACGGCGTCACCAGCGCGGGCGTCACCCTGAACCTGAAGGACAATCTGCAGGTCAATCTCAACGTCGACAACATCTTCGACGTCATCGGCCTGACCGAAGGCAATCCCCGCCAGGGTCAGACCCAGAACGCCTCCTCGGGCTATTTCTACGCTCGCGGGATCGTAGGCAGGACCTATGGCGGCTCGCTCACGCTCCGCTTCTAGGGTGCGGGACTAGGAGCAAGGCGGCGGACGCGCAAAGCGTTCCGCCGCCGCCTTGCGCGGTTGGAGAGGCTGCATGTTCAGAGATTTTCGATGGGCCGTCGTCGGCGTCCTGCTCTCGCTGACGGCCTCGGGCCAGGCCTTGGCGACGCCCGACCTGGCCTACCAGTTGACCGAGGGCCAGAACCTCAACGCCTTCGTCCGGGAAGACACCGTCGCCGCCCACCTGCTGCTGCGCAACGGCGAGGACCCCCGCATCCTCGTCGCCTTTCCGGCCGGCAATAGCGGCGTGGGTCTGTGGTTCGAGCGCACGGCCCATCCCGCCACCTGGCGACTGGACCAGCCGCCCCGGCCCATCCACCGCGGCGGGCTCAACGGCGTGATCGTCCGCGCCAGCCTCGACGCTCCACGGCTGGTCGCCAAGCAGGCGGTTCTGTCGAATGTGCGCTATCTGCGGGACTATCAGGCGGTCGGCGACTTTCCGGCCGAGGTCGCGGTCAAGCCCACGATCGACGGCGACACCCTCGCCTGGCGGCGCCCGCGCCTGGATGGCGGGCCTGGCTATGAGCTGGTCCTCCGGGTGATCGGCGGCCGCGTCGACCAGGGCGCCATCGTCGCCGGGCCCGATGGACGAGTCGCGCTGGAGATCACGGCGCTGACCGGCGACACCCCGCTGACGCCGCTGCCGATCGCGCAGTTGCTGAACGCCGACGCGGCAGCGGACCCGGCGGCGCGCAACGCCCTGGCCTTCCTGAGCTATCGCGAGAAGTTCCTCGCTGGCTCCTGGCGCTTCAACACCTATTTCGGCCGCGACACCCTGATGTCGGTGCGGTTGCTGATGCCCGCCCTGCGGCCGGCGGCGGTCGAGGCGGGCCTCAATTCGGTGCTGGCGCGCCTGTCGCCCAGCGGCGAGGTGGCGCACGAGGAAGGCATCGGCGAGTTCGCCATCGTCCAGAACCGCAAGGCCGGGCGCGACGGCGACGCCGCCGAACTCGACTACGGCATGGTCGACGACGACTACATGCTCGGCGCGGTCGCGGCGGACTACCTGCAGGGGCCCGGGCAGGCGAGGGCGCGGACCTGGCTGGCCCAGCCCCTGGCGAGCGAGGGCCAGCCCGGGGTCCGCGCGGCGACCGGCGCCATGCTGGTGAGTAACCTGCGTTTCGTGCTGAACCAGAGCCGCGGCTTCGCCGATGCCCCCGCCGTCGGAACGCTGATCGCGATCAAGCCAGGACGGACGACGGGAGAATGGCGGGACAGCAACGAGGGGCTGGGCGGCGGCGTCTACCCCTATGACGTCAACGCCGTCCTGGTCCCGGCGGCGATCGAGGCGGCCGACCGCCTCTTCCGCGCCGGCCTGCTGGATCCCTATCTCTCGGCCGAGGATCGCGTGCTGTTCGGCGACGCCGCCCGCATGGCCCGGGTCTGGCGCGCCAAGGCGCCCCCCCTGTTCCGGATCGAACTGCCGGCCGCCGAGGCCGCGGCGTCGATCCGGTCCTACGCCCACAGCCTGGACCTTCCCGCGGCCCCGGCCCTGCGGGCCCTGGACCAGAAGCCGCTCTTATTCCACGCCCTGTCACTGGAGGCCACGGGCAAGCCCGTGCCGATCATGAACTCCGACGAGGGCTTCGCGCTGCTGTTCGGTCATCCATCGGCGGCGGATCTCGACACCTACGTCACCGCGATCATGCGCCCCTTCCCAGCGGGGCTAATGACCGATGTCGGCCTGGTGGTGGCCAACGCCGCGTTCGCGGACCCCGAGGTCCGGACGCGTTTCACCCCGGCCGCCTATCATGGCGCGGTGGTCTGGTCCTGGCAGCAGGCGCTGCTGGCGGCGGGGATCGAACGACAACTGGCCCGCCGCGACCTTCCCGCGGCCACGCGTGATCACCTGACGGTCGCCCAAGGCGCGCTTTGGCGGGCGATCACCGCCACCCGCGAGGTACAGAGTTCGGAGCTCTGGTCCTGGACGTTCCGCGAGGGGCGTTACATCGTGGCGCCCTTCGGGGCCGGAAAGGCCGACGCCGATGAATCAAACGCCGCGCAGCTGTGGAGCACGGTCTATCTGGCGGTGCGGCCGCCGACGGCGCGGGTTCACCCTCGGTACGAGCCGACCCCGGCAGGCAAGGCCGCGGGCGTGAAGTAGAGGCGAGGCGGCAGATCGGCCAATTCCATCCAGCCTCGATCGGGAAGGGAGGTCGCATGAACTGCATCGCACGGGTCGTGATCCTGGGCGGCGGAACCGCCGGATGGATGACCGCGGCGGCGCTCTCGCGCTGCTTTGGCCGCTCGCTTCGCATCGACCTGGTGGAGTCGGATGCGATCGGCACGGTGGGCGTCGGCGAAGCGACGATACCGACGATCCACTGGTTCAACGAGTTGGTCGGCCTCGACGAAGCGGCGTTCGTGCGCGCGACCCAGGCCAGCTTCAAGCTCGGCATCCAGTTCGTCGATTGGCGGCGTCCTGGACATCGCTACTTCCACCCGTTCGGCCGCTACGGCGTCGAGCTGGACCAGATCCCTTTTCATCAGCATTGGCTGAAGGCGCGCGCGGACGGCGGCCAACATCCCCTGGCGGCGTTCTCGTTGGCCACGGCCCTGGCCGAGGCCAACCGCTTTGCAAAGCCGGTCGCCGATCCCCGTTCGATCCTTTCGACCCTGGGATACGCCTATCACTTCGACGCGACGCTCTATGCCGCGCATCTGCGCCGCCTGGCCGAGGCCGCCGGCGTGATCCGTCATGAAGGCAAGGTCGCGACAGTCGAGCGTGATCCGGAAAGCGGCTTTGTCACCGCGTTGGCGACGGAAGATGGGGCACGGATCGAGGGTGAGCTGTTCATCGACTGCTCGGGCTTCAAGGCGATGCTGATCGGCGAGACGATGGACGCCGCGTTCCAGGACTGGTCACACTGGCTGCCCTGCGACCGCGCCGTGGCCGCGCCCTGCGCCCGTGTCGCCGAGACCACGCCGTACACCCGGTCGACCCTGCGCCCGGCGGGCTGGCAATGGCGCATTCCCCTGCAGCATCGCACCGGCAACGGCTATGTCTACGCCAGCGCCTTGGTGTCCGACGACGAGGCGGCCGCGACGCTGTTGCGAAACCTGGATGGCGCTCTGCTCGCCGATCCGCGCGTCTTGCGCTTCAAGGCCGGGTTTCGGCGTGAAAGCTGGCGGGGCAATGTCGTCGCGATCGGTCTGTCGTCGGGCTTCCTGGAGCCGCTCGAGTCGACCAGCATCCATCTGATCCAGAGCGGCATCGCGAAACTGATCACGCTGTTTCCCGACCGTGATTGCGATCCCCGCCTGGCTCGCCAGTTCAACACCTTGTTCGCGCGCGACATGGATGGAATTCGCGATTTTCTGATCCTGCACTATCACGCGACCGAAGGGCATGAGACGCCTTTATGGCGGCAGGCTCGCGCCATGGCGCTGCCTGACACCTTGATCGACAAGCTGGCGCATTATCGCAGCTCCGGCCGCCTGATGCTGGCGCCCGACGAGCTTTTTCGCGAAGCCAGCTGGCTGGCGGTGCTGGAAGGGCAGGGCGTTTCCGCCGAAGGGTGCGCGCCGTTGGCCGCCACGCTCGATCCCGCGCGAAACCTGCGACAGCTGGATGACATCGCGTCGATCATCGCCCGCGCGGCGCCGACGCTTTCTCGCCATGACGCCGCGATTGACGAACTGGTCCGATCGGCCAGCAAGCCCGGTGGCTAGCCCGGGGGACGCGTTTCGATCTGCGTACCGCCGTCCCAAGCCATGGCGTCCGAATGTCCGGCGCCTGGAGCGCGCCCAAGTTCCGATGATGGCGCCATCCGGACTGGAAGATTTCGGGCGAGGGCCTGAAAAGGCCATCGCGAGTCCCGTCTTCGATACCAGGCGGCGTTCGCCGACGAAGACGCCCCGATCGGGTCTGCCCGACGGCGCATGCGCATGGCGCAGGGCGGCCGCGCCTCGCGCAGATCGCGCGGCGATCAGGGGCGAGGTGTGAGCGGGCCCGAACCCGATCGGGCCCGCTCGGGTCCTAGCTACTCCGGGGTCGCGGCCATCAGGATTTGAGCCATGGTCGTGGCGATGCTCTCGACATCGCGCGCCTTGTTGACCTCCATGCCTTCCTCCAGGGAGTGGGCGCGGAAGGTGACGAAGCCCGCGCCGAGGGTGACGGCGGGCTTGCCGAGGCTCATCGGGATATTGGCGTCGGTCGAGCCGGCCACATAGCCCATCGGCTTGCCCAGGGCGTCGCCCACGGCCGCGATCCGCTGCACGAACGGGGCCGAGATCGGCGTCTCGCCCACGGGCCGGTCGCCGACCATCTTGTTGTCGAGGCTGATCTCGCCGCGCTTGGTCGAGCGGGCGGCGTTCTCGGCGGCCACGGCCTTGGGCAGGATGGCCAGATAGGCGTCCTCGACCGCCTTCAGCTCGGCCGTGCCGGACGAGCGCATGTCGACGGTCATGGCGACGGAGAACGGGATCGAGTTGACCGAGGTGCCGCCCTCCAGGAGGCCGATGTTGTAGACCGTGCGCGGATCGCTCGGGACTTTCAACTCGCCGAACTGCTTGGCCGCGTCGGCCAGGGCGAAGGCCGGATTGACCGTGCCGAAGTCGCCCATGCTGTGGCCACCGGGACCCTTGAAGGTGGTCTTGTAGCGCTTGGAGCCGACGCCGCCGTTGACGATGACGGTCGGGCCGCTGGGTTCGAGCGAGATGAAGGCGTCGATCTTGTCCTTGTAGCGCCCCTTGAGGAACAGCTCCTTCATGCCGCGCAGGTCGCCGGGGCCTTCCTCGCCCACGTCGCCCACGAAGAGGATGTCGCTCTTGGTCTGGATCCCGGCGGCGTTGATGGCGCGCAGGATGGCCAGGATCGAGCCCAGGCCCACCGTGTCGTCGCCGACGCCGGGCGCGTAGAGCTTGTCGCCCTCACGGCGGACCTTCACGTTGGTTCCGGCCGGGAACACGGTGTCCAGGTGGGCCGCCACCACCAGCAGGCCGCCGCCGCCCGTACCCTTGCGCAGGCCCATGACGTTGCCGGCCGCGTCGGTTTCCAGATCGATCAGGCCTTCCTTGGCCAGCATGGCCAGATAGGCCTTGCCCTTCTCGGTCTCGCCGAAGGGCGGGGCCGGGATCTCCGTCAGGGTGACGATGTCGGCCACGGTCTGGTCGTACCCGGCCTCCAGGGCGTCCTTGGCGACCTTGAAGCGCTTGCTGGCCATCAGCGCCTTGGCCTGCTTGGCGAAGGGGGAGGTCGGAGCCGGGGGGCGAACATTGCCGAACTCACCCGGCGCCGGGGCCGGCTTGGTCTGGGCGAGGGCCGGGCTGGCGAGGGCGCAGAGGAGGGCGGCCATGGCCGCCGATGTCATGCGAGTTTTCATCGATTGATCTTTCGATACGAACTGGAAGGGATCAGAAGCTGCGGCGGACCATCACGCCCAGGACGCGCGGGGTCAGGCTGACGACCTGATCCAGGGCGCCGGCGGCGGAGGTGATCGAGACGGGGCCGACCGAGTTGGTCAGGTTCTGGGCGAAGGCATAGGCCCCCCAACCGTCGCCTTCGACGCCCACGCGCGCGCCCACGACCGAATAGGCCGGGACCTTCTCGTAGTAGACGTAGGTCGGGCGGAACTGCGAGGCCGTCTTGTCGGTGTAGCTGGCGTCCAGGTGGACCAGACCATTGAGGCCGCCGCCGATCGGCCAGAGGTAGTCGGCGCCAAGCGATGCGCTGACCTTCGGCACGAACGGCAGGCGGTCGCCCCGCAGGCCGGTCGACCCGGACACCGTCACCGAAGAGTTGGTTTGGTCCTCGGTCAGCTTGGCGTCCGACACGCCCAGGGCGCCGGTGATGGTCAGGCCGGTCGCCGGGCGCAGGGTCGCTTCCAGTTCCACGCCCCGGATGCGGGCCGCGCCGGCGTTGGTGATGATGAAGAAGTTGGCCCCGACATTGGCCTGGGCCTGGACCTGGATGTTGCTCCAGTCGATCTGGTAAGCCGACAGGTTGACGGTCAGACGACGGTCGAACCAGTCGCTCTTCACGCCGGCCTCGTAGTTCCACAGGCTGTCGGGCTGGAACGCCACCAGGCCGCTGGTCAGGCCCGGGATGTTGTTGGCGCCGCCGGGGCGGAAGCCCTTGGAGGCCTGGGCGTAGACCATCAGGTTCTTGTCGACCTCGTAGGAGACGTTGACCCGTTCAACCCAGCCCTTGGCGCTGGCGTCGACCTGGCTGCGGGCGGTCACCGGAGAGTTGGAGATCACGTTGCCGATGGTCACGGCGCCGGCCACGGTCTTGTCGTAGTCGAAGCGGCGAGCGCCGCCCGTCACCGTCAAGGCGTCGGTGATGTGGTAGGCCAGCTCGCCGAAGAAGGCGGTCTGCTTGACGTCGTTGTCGATGTAGCGCGCGCCCAGCGGGTCGAACGGCCTGACGGCCTCGCCGGTGGTGGCGTCGGCGCGGGTCTGGATGCTGTCGACGTGGTCCTTGCGGGTCTCGTAATAGACGCCGCCGGTCCAATCGAGCTTACCCTCGAACAGATCGCCGTTCAGGCGCGCCTCGTGGGTCCAGGTCTTCAGGCTCATCGGCTGCCAGGAGACCGCCGGACCGCGGGAGTCCGCCCAGGCGGTGTACTGGCCAAGTTGCGCGCTGGTGCAGGCGGTTCCGGACAGGCCGAAATAGCGGCCGCAGGCGGCGTTGCTGGTGCGGTTGTTGGCGATGTTGTTGGTCCAGTCGCTGTTCCGAAGCATCTTCCATTTGTAGTAGGACGACGTCGCCGTCAGCGTGGCGAAGCCAAGGTCCCACTCGCCGGTGACATTGTAGAGCGCCAGCTTGGAATTGCTGGGCGCGATCGTCTTGCGGTCGGACTTGTAGCGGCCGGCGATCCCGGCCCAGCTGGACTGGCCGTCGATCGATTCCTTCTGCTGCGCCGCCGTAGCCCGGATCGTCAGGTCCTCGGTCGGGGTGAAGGTCAGCATCAGCCGCCCGCCGCTGGAGGCCGAACCGTTGACGTCGTTCTTCTTCAGCGGAACGCTGTCGACATAGCCGCCGCGCTCCTCGCGATAGAGCACCAGGCGCGCGCCCAGCTTGTCCTGGATCAGCGGCACATTGACCATGCCCTTGGCGTAGTAGCCGGCGTCGCCGTTCTTGGTGGTCGTGGCCTGGCCCTCGACCGCGCCGGCGTAGGCTTGGGTGTCGGCCTTGTTGAAGATCACCCGCAGCGTGCCGCCCATCGAGCCCGAGCCGTACAGCGTGCCCTGCGGACCGCGCAGCACCTCGACGCGCTGGACGTCGAACAGGTTGATGTCGGGCGTGGTCGAACCGGCGTCCTGGGTGGTGCCGGTCGGGCCGGTCAGGGGGGTCTCGTCGTAGTAGAGGCCGGTGGTCGCCTCGCCGGCGCTGCGCACGCCGCGCAGGGTCAGGCGGCGGTTGGACGGGGTGTTACCGTCCAGATTGAGGTTCGGCACCTGGCGGAAGTAGTCGTTGATCCCCGTCGCGCCCAGGCGGCTCAGCGTCGTTTCGCCGACCGCCGAGATGCTGAGCGGGGTGTCCTGCAGGTTGGTCTGGCGCTTGAGCGCCGTGACCACCACCTCGTCGAGCGCGACGGCGGGCGGGTTGGCGTCCTGGGCGTGGGCGTGGGCGCCCAGCAGCGCGGTGAGGGCGGTCGTGGCCAGGGCGGCGGGCCGCAGGGCGCGGGAAACTGTACGGTTCAAGTTTGATCCCCTTTGTCTTTGGGCCGGCCATGGGGCCGGTTCCAGGCGCAAGACGGGCGAGGGGAGATCGCCCTTACGCCTTTTTTCGCCGTCCTCGCGGTTCAGCGGGGATCGTGGGTGGTGCGCGTGGAATGGGCGTGATCTGATCAAATCTTGGGCGCTCGGGGCGAATGTCGCGGAAGAGGGGCAAGGGGACATCCGCTCGGGGGCCCGTTCGATTAGCCGGGGATCCGTGCGATGGGAGAGCGGAGTGTCGGGACAGTCAGCGCTCAGTCGGGTCCAGCCGGGCGATGTCGACATCGTCGTGCGTCGCCACGAGGGGGCGTTGCGTCGGTTCGTGGGCTCCCGCCTCGGCGGGAGCGCCGATGTGGACGACATCGTGCAGGAAGTGTTCGTCCGCTTCGCGCGACGAAGCCCGGGCGAGGCGATCGAGCGGCTCGAGGCCTATCTTTTCCAGACCGCCCACAACCTCATCCGCGATCGGGCCCGCCATCGACAGGTGCGACGCGACGCGGCGACCGAGGTCGAGGACGCCAGCGCGGCCCAGACGCCGATCAGTCCCGAACAGACGCTGATCGATCGCCAGACCCTGGCCCTGGTTCGCCAGGCCCTGGCCGACCTGCCCGAGCGAACCCGCAACGTCTTCCTGCTTCACCGGGTGGACGGTCTGCGCCATCAGGATATCGCCAGCGCGCTGAACATGTCGCTCAGCACCGTGGAGAAGGATGTGCGACGCGCCATGGCCCACCTGACGCGGCGGATTCGCAGGCCATGACGACCATGATCGAGACGCCTGCCGCCAACGACGATGATCTGGGCGACGTCTACGACGCCGCCGCGACCTGGCATGAGCGCAGGGCCGGTCCAGGCTGGAGCGCGGCCGACGATCTGGCGCTGACGGCCTGGCTGGAGGCCGATCCGGTTCACGCCCAGGCCTATCAGGACATGGACGAGGTCGGCGGGCTGGTCGATGTCGCCGCCGCTACGGGCGGCCTGGACCTGGAGATGGCGCGGGCGCGGAGCGCGATTCGCGGCGGCGTGGCGCGCCGCCGTCCGCGTCAGGCGGTTGGCCTGCTCGCCGCCAGCCTGGTCGGCGCGGCCATCCTGGCCGGCGCCGGAGGCCTGGCGTGGCGGATGGTCCAGGCGCCCGCGACGGCGTCCTATGTCGCCGCGCCAGGAAAGCCGACCAATATCGTGCTGGCCGATGGCTCGCGCGTCAGCCTCGACGGCGGCGCGGAGCTCAAGGCGGCGATCGGACGGCGGACGCGCGCGATCACGCTGACCCGCGGGCGGGCGTTCTTCGACGTCGCCCACGACGCCAGCCGCCCCTTCGACGTGAGGGGAGGCGGCCACGTGGTCCGGGCGTTGGGCACGGCGTTCGAGGTCGATCTGGCCGCGCCGGCGTCGTCGTTGCGGGTTTCCCTGCTGAGCGGGCGGGTGCGGGTGCGCGACGCGGGGGGCGGTCGCTCCGTTGAGTTGTCGCCCGGGCAGGTCTTGGTCGCTGACGCAACGGGGCGCGAGCAGGTCTCGACGGCGAACGTCGCCGCCGCCACGGCCTGGCGCGACGGAAGACTGGTGCTGCACGGCGAGACGCTAGAGGCCGCCACGGCCGAGTTGAACCGGCACGGCGGGCGAAAAATCGTCGTCATGGGCGCGGCGCGGGACCTGCATGTCAGCGGCGCCTTCCGCAGCGACGATCCGGAGGCCTTCGCCCGGGCGGTCGCGGCCCTGCACGGCCTGACGATCGGTCGCGCGGCCGAGGGGGTGATCACCCTGTCTCCGGCCAGGGATTCCGGTGCCGCGGCGGACTAGCCGCGTCGCGGCGCTATGGGTCGCGGCGGGGCTGCTGGCCAGCGCCTCTTCGGCCTTCGCCGCCGCTTCCCGCTACAGTGTTCCGGCGGGCCCCATGGGCGGGGCCCTGCAGGCCTATGCCGAACAGACCGGCGTCGACGTGCTGTTCGCGCCGGAGGCGGTCGCCGCGCTGCGTTCGCCTGGCGCCCAAGGCGCGGAGAGTCCGGAACAGGCGTTGCGGCGGCTGGTGCGAGGCAGCGGCCTGCGGGTGCGTCGGATCGGGCCGTCGGCCTTCGTCATCGCGCGCGCCACGCGGTCGCGACAAGGCGTCATGCCGCAAATCTCCGCCGCTCCGCCGGTCGCCGCCCCGGCTGAGCCCGCTGCCTCGCTCGACGCGCTGATCGTCCAGGCCCGCAGGCGAGACGAGCGGCTGATCGACGTTCCCGCGTCGGTGTCAGTGGTGTCGGCGGCCGACCTGGAGCGCTTTGGCGGCGATGGCGTCCTGGCCCTGCGCCAGGGCGCCCTGGGCCTGACCGCGGCCGGCCAGATCACCACCGACACCCCGACCCTGGTGATCCGGGGGCAGAGGCGCGCGACCTCCGGGGAATCCGCGCTTTCGGTCATCACCTATCTGAACGAGGCGCCGCTGCCCAACAACGGCTCGGTCCTGCCCCTGTTCGACATCGCCGAGGCGCAGGTGTTGCGCGGGCCGCAAGGCGTGCTCTTCGGCCGCAACACCACCGGCGGCGCTCTGCTGATCCACACCAGCGAGCCGGGGAAGGGGGGCTATCTGCGCCTGGCGACCGGGGGCCGCAACCTGCGCGAAGTCGAGCTGGCCAGGGATTTCGGGGCCAGCGACGCGACCTTCGTCACGCGGGTCGCGCTCTATGGCCTCAAGCGCGACGGCCTGGTCGAGAACCTCGGCGTTGGCGAGGATCTGGACGACCGTCGCCAGGTCTCGGCCCGGCTATCCATGGCCTACCGCCCGGCGGGGCCGCTCTCGGCGCTGCTGATCCTGGACAGCTTTCGGGCCTGGGAGACCGGCACGGCCAACATCCTGTACGGTGTTTACCCCAATCCGCCGGATGTCACGGGCGGCGGCTCGGCCCGCACCGAGGACGCCACGCCGTATTTCGACTGCGGCCACGCTGGCTGCGACATCGACCTGGCCCTCCAGGAACAGCGCGCCCTGGGACCGCGCCGGACCCGCGTCGACCTGGCTCCGCGCTCGAACCGCCGCAACGACGGCGGCACGCTGCGGCTGGACTGGCGGCGCGGTGATCTGGACCTGCGCTCGTTGACGGCGTTCCGGCGGACCGTGCTCTACGGCGCACAGGACATCGACGGCTCGCCGCTGCCGCTCAACCAGACCGTCCGGCAGATCGACACCCAGCAATTCACCCAGGAGCTGCGCGTGGTCGGGATGAGCGGAGAGACCCACTGGCAGGCTGGGCTCTTCTATCTGGACACCCGTCCGAACGGCTTGCAGAAGACCCAATGGTGGAGCGCGGTGACGCCCGCCAACCCGTCGCAGCTGGAATTCCAGTACCGCTGGGGCGAGAGCCAGGCGGGTTTCGTCGACCTCACGCGCGCCTTGCCCCGCGATTGGGAGTTCGAGGCCGGCTTCCGTTATACGGTCGATCGCTCGAGCGCCTGCTTCGCGCGGGTCGCCGCGCCCAGTCCGGACATTTCGGCGGCCGCTTGCGGCGCGCGCAGCGCCACGCGCTCGTCGGCGCCCAGCTGGAGCCTGGGGCTGACCTATCGCGGCTGGTCGAATGCGACGCTCTATGCCGTGACCCGCCGAGGCTATCGCGCCGGCGGCGTCAACGCGCCGGTCTTCGCCGCGGCGCTGGCGCCCTATCAGGCCTATCGGCCCGAGCGGGTCACCGATGTCGAGCTGGGCTTCAAATGGGCCGCGACGGACGGCGACTGGAGCCACGGCGTCGACGCGGCCCTCTATGCCGGCCGCTCGGACGGCATCCAGCGGGCGGTCTTTCCGCCGGCGAATTTCGATCGCGATGATCAGGCCAGGAACGATCCGCCCTATCTGATCATCAACGCCGGGGCGGCGACGATCGGCGGCCTGGAGATGGGATGGCGCGCGCGCCGGACGGACGGGCCGACCTTCACGCTGACGGCGACCTTGACCCGGGCCCACTTCACGTCACTCGCCATTCCGACCGTTCTGGCGAGCTTGACGCCGACCAACCCCGCCGGCCTGCGGTTCTCCTACACGCCGCCGTACAGCCTGCGCGCGGGCGTGGAATGGCCCGTGATCCGCTCGTCGCGCTGGGGACGGCTGGATGGCTGGGCCGACGTCTATCGCAGTGGTCCCGTCCGTTACGTGGAGCGGGCGAATGACACCAACGGTTTGCAGAACGCCTATTGGGTCGCGGGTCTGGGTCTGGTCTTCCAACCCCCTGGTCGCGACGATCTGAAGATCTCGGTCACGATCAACAACCTGTTCGACAAGGCCTACGCCGCCGGGGGAGGGGCCATAACGCCCGGCATCACCGCGACCTCGATGATCTATGGCGAGCCGCGCCTTGTGCAGGTCGCTGTTCGGAAAGGATTCTAGCAAGGTGGCGGCCGGTGCTCGTCAGGCCGCGGAAGGAAGCAGGCGAGTTCCCGCGAAAAGCCCCGTCAGGACCTTGGCCAATTCCGACGGATGGAAGGGTTTCTGCAGCATGGCGAAGGCCCTGTAGCCGTCCCGCAGCCTGTTTCTGTCGTAGCCGGTCGAGAACAGGAAGGGGATGCTTCGAGCGACAAGCGCGTCGGCGACGGGATAGCTCAATTGCTGGTCGAGCGAGACGTCGAGAATGACCGCGTCGATCGCCTCGCCGGCCACCAGCCGCAGCGCCTGGTCGATCCGCGAGGCCGGGCCGACCAGCGTGCAGCCGAGGTCTTCAAGCATGTCCTCCAACAGACAGGAGATGAGCAATTCGTCTTCGACCAGGAGGATGCGGCGGCCGATTAGTTCGGGGGTCATGGCCCCACCGGGGGCTTCAACGGCATGGCGATCTGGCAGATGAGGCCCGATGGTTCGTAGGTGACGCGGACCTCGCCGCCGATATCCTGCGCCAGTCCGCGTTCGATCAGGCGCGAGCCGAAGCCCTTGCGGCTCGGGAGGGCGACCAGGGGGCCATCGCTCTCCTGCCAACGAAGGTGCAGCCTGGTCTCGCCCGGCGTGGTTTCGACGCGCCAGCCGATGTCGACCTGGCCCCCGGCGACCGACAGGGCCCCGTGCGTTGAGGCGTTGGCCGCCAGTTCATGGAACACCAGGGCCAGGGACAGGGCCGCCTTGGCGTGCAGCCGAACATCCTCGCCCTCCAGCTTGATGCGAGGCGGAGCGTCGCCACCCAGTCCGTACGGCTGCAGGATGCGGTCCAGGACGTCCTGCAGCGGCACGGCGTCCCAGCTGTCCCGGCCAAGCAAGCCATGAGCCTTGGCCAGCGCCAGGACGCGGCCTTCGAAGGCCTGCACGACGGCGCTGTCCTGGGACCGGAGGGTTTGGCCGGCGATCGCCAGCACCGTGGCCAGCGTGTTCTGGGTGCGATGATTCAGTTCGTCCAGGAGGAAACGGAGGCGTTCGGCTTCCCGCTTGGTTCCGGTGATGTCCACGAACGACGAGAAGTGCTGCACGACCAGGTCATTCGCGTCCCAAACCGGGTTGATCGACAGCGAGGCCCAGAACGTGCCGCCGTCACGGCGCTCGTCGCAGATCTCCAGCTGTTCGTGGAATTCCCCGGCGAACGCCGCCTCGATCCTGGCCAAGGCCTCCAGATTGTTGCCGCGCGCCAGCAAGAAATCGAACGGCTTGCCGAGCACCTCCTCGCGACCATAGCCGGTCAAGGCGAGAAAGGCGTCGTTGGCGAAGATGATCGGGTTGCCGGCTTCGGTGGCGTTGGTGAACACCATCGCCGATCGGGTCGTCTCGGCGGCGATGACGAACGGGCCGAGGTTCTTTCGGAAGCCCTCGACCTCGTCCTCCGCGATCTTCTGGCGGGCGGCTCTGGTGGTGATGCGCGGCATGACTGCCCTCGATCTCTCAGGCCGGGGGCGCGACGGGCGCGTCGCTTCGCGCTCGAAACGACGACGGTCGGGGGAGAGGATTCCCCCCCTAGAGTTAACAATGCCTTCCTCGCGCTTTGGTTGCGTGTTCGATCGGCAGGCGTCCTGACGTTTCAAAGGACGAAGAACCAATCGCCCCTCGGATTCGGCGGCCGACACCCGGAGCGGCGAAACTCAATCTCACGCGAGCGCCATGATGACCTGTTTTTGACAGGGGGCATTTCGGGCTGGCCGGACTCTAGGCGAACAACTTTTCCTGCCGCGCGAAGCTGACGAATAGCGGCAACCACGGGCCGTCTGGACTGCCCGGCTGGGCGCGTACGCCGAAGCCATGACCGCCGCGGGCGAACAGGTGGGTCTCGACCGTGACCTTGGCCGCCACCATGGCGTCGCGAAGCCGTACCGTATTGGCGACGGGCACCAGGTCGTCGTCCTCGGCGTGCACCAGGAATGTCGGGGCCGCCGCCGAGGTGACATTGAGGTCGGGCGACCACTCGCGGATCTGAGCCGCCGTCGGCTGGCCGCCAAACAGCGACGGCGCCACGCCCCCGTAGGCGTAGGCGGGATCGACGCTTTGCACCGGATAGATCGGCGCGGTCAGCAGAGGCCTGGCGCTGAGCTGGTCCGTGGCGTCGACGGGCTTGTAGAGCGGCGTCGAATGGCGTGTCGCGAGCGTCGTCGTCAGAAAGCCGCCGGCGCTGAATCCCATGACGCCGACCCGCTCCGGGTCGAGACGGAAGCGCGGGGCGTTGGCGCGAATGACGCGCATCGCCCGCTGGGCGTCAGCCGGCCCGACAGCGGCCGGATCGGCCCAGCCGTCCCTCGCCAAACGATAGATCAGCACGAAACAGGTGACGCCCGCACGATTGAGGATGTCGGCGACGTGGTAGCCCTCGTGGTCGAAATAGTTCCATTCGAAGCCGCCCCCCGGGATGACCAGCATGGCCGAGCCATTGGGCTGGGCCGCCGGTAATGCGATCAGGTACGGCTGCGAGACGCCTTTCGCGCGCCGGCTGCTGTAGCCGGGGCTCGACGAGGTCTGCTCGATCTCCTCGGTCATGCCGGGATGCAGGGCGCCCGCCGGCGGCCGCGGCCACAGTCCAAGGACCTCGCCCGCGCCCGCCGTGCCTGACTGGGCGAACACCTTGGTCGCCGCGCCCGCGCCGATCGCCGACACGCCAGCCAACACCAAGGGCGATCGAACAAGATCGCGTCGCGAAAGGTTCATGGAGACTCCTGTATTGCGTCCAAACCCCACACGCCCTGGGGGAGGGCCGACGTCCCGACGACAACGTCGCCGGGACCGGTTTTACTAATCGCCGAGCAACGCCGCGTTGCCCCATGTCACGATCGTGGGCGCCTTGTTCTTGGTGGCTTTGCCGCGGGCCACCAGCTCGACGATCTTCACGCCGGCGATGTCGGCGCTTAGGGCCTGCGCCGCTTGACCGAAGCGGGTCGGCTTGGACGTCGCCAGGAGCTTGCCGTCTCCATAGACCGAGAAGGTCACGGCGTCGTCGGCGTCGAACGTCGAATCATCGACCCCGACCTCGGCGACGAAGCGGCGGAACTGGCCGTCGGCCCTGACCTCGAAACGTGAGTTGGCCAGGACGCCCAACCCCGTCTCATACATCCTGCCGTCGACGCGCAACGCTTGCCGATAGGGTGTGGCGTCGGCCTGGGCCCCGCCCCATCCGGTATAGGCGGGCGGTTCGCCGGTGTCGGTCGTGCCGCCCCAGGGGTTGCGCATGCGATGGATCGTGGGGTCGGGCTGGGGAATGACCACGCCGTCAACGGCCGGGTTCACGCGTCCGGGCATTTCCGACAGATAGAGGCCGTCGGCCAGGGCGCGCGTGCCGACGGCGTCGAAGACAAGCGTCTGGCGCGGATCGAGATGCACCTTCGTTTCACCGGAGAAGGCGGGCCGCGTCGCGCCGGTCCACAGGTCCTTGAGCGTGATCGGCGCCGCGGCGGCGAACTTCATGTGGCCGGCCGTCAGCGTCACCTCGGTCGGCGCGAGGCCGCGGTTGAAGATCGCCACCGCCTTGTGGCCATTGCTCAGCGTCTTGACCAGGATCTGGACGTCGTCGGTGTCATAGGCGAGCACCGCCTGGTTGCCCGCCGGGTCCTGATCGATGGCGATGAGGTCGCTGTTGCCCAGGATGTCCATCAGCGGTTGGGGCGCGTGCCTCAGGTCGTAGCCGATCAGAAGCGGCGCCGACAGCATCGCCCACAGCGCGAAGTGCGACTTCGCCTCCGTCAGATGGCGCTCGTCGAAGTCCCCATGACCGACGAACAGCATGTCCGGATCATTCCAGGAGCCGGGATGCGCATAGAGCGCGCGGTTGGCCGCGCTGTCGAAATTTGCCAGCATTCGCGTCCAGCTGGGCGTGATGTCATCACTGGTCCGCGACAGGTTGCCGACGTCCTTGGCCCAGGCGCGGACATCGGCCGCGCCCCACGCGCAGATCGAAAAGACATAGTCGCCGTCGGGATTGGCGCGCCGCAGGGCGTCGGCGACCTGCTGGTAGAGCGCGCGGACGGCCGGGATGTCGGTGCGGCGAATCTCCTTCACATCGATCAGGGGTTCGAGCGCGCGGTAACGGCCTGACTTGACGCCCTCGCTGTCGGGGCCGAAGGCGCGGATGCCGCAAGCATCGACCTTGATGTAGTCGAACGCCCAGTCCTTGAAGTAGAGTTCGATGTCCTGTTCGATATGGCCGTGCAGCCCGACCTCGCGCTCGGCGACCGTGCCCTCGGGCAGGTTCGGCGCATTCGGCGCAAAGGCCTGCGAACAGTTATTGGCGCCGATATCCGAATAGATGCCGGCCTTCAGGCCCATGGCATGGATGCGGTCGGTAAACGGCTTGAAGCTGGTCTGTTCGGGGCCGCCCACCGCGGCGGACGGAAAGATCGAGGCGCGCACGATCATGCGGCCGTCCGTGGTCCGCCGCTTCAGCCACCAGCCGTCGTCGATGTTGATGTAGCGGTAGCCCTTGGCGGCCAGTCCGCTGTCGACGATGGCCTTGGCGGAATCCAGAACCTTGGCTTCGGTGACGTCCGTGTGGAAGGCGTTCCACGAGTTCCAACCCATGGGCGGCCTTGCCGCCTGGCCCGTCGTCACCGCGGTCCAGTGACCCGTTGGCGCCAGCGGGTCGGTCGCGGCATAAGCTCCGCCGCCACAGCACAGCGCCAATGCGAGACAGCCGATAATTCCTCGAACGGAACGCCTCATTATTACCCCACACTATTCTGTTGAACTATTCTGTTGAAACGTCGCCGACTTCGCTGAAGGCTGGCCCTTCAGTTGTGGGCGATGGTCTGGGAACGGCTTTACTCGCAGGAAGCTGGGAAGAGCCGCGCTAAAGGCTATCGCTGTCCTGGGCGCCGTTGGTGGAGCGCCTGGCCCATCGGGGACACGGCCGTGGCGTACGCCAACGCAGCGACAGGGCAGGGGTCGCTACCCGCCAGCGACCGAGCCGCTGTCTTTCCGGCCGCGTTGTCAGGCCCATGTTTCCTCCCCATAGCGTTCATTGACCAGACTCTCGCCAGCCTAACCCTATCGCTACCGCCGGCCCCCTCGAAAGGCGGCACCGCAGCTTTCTTATTTATCGTACAATAGCAGACCGGCTTGACGCCATGATTTCCTGGTCAAACTATTTTTATACATGAGAATGCGCTCTTTGCGACACGGTGCGGCCGCCCGGCGCGCCTATCCGGTCCCGGTCAGCGCCGCCGCGATGGCGCGAGCGACCGGAAAGGCCGGGTCCAGCGGTCCTTGGGGCTGAAGCGCCGGCTGGGCGATGAAGCGCGCCTGCGTCCCGTGGTGCGGCTGGGCCGCGTGGACCAGGAACGGGTGGCACAGATAGACCGTCCCCGCCGGTCCGGTCGCGGCGACCTCGGGCCGATGCGCCGACTCCGCAAAGCCGTCGGCGGCCAGTTCGCCCAGCGTCAGGCCCGCCTCGCCGGCCAGGGCCAAACGCCGGGCGATGTCGCGATGCGAACCGGCCCGGATCCGGGTCGGGGCGTCTGCGGGGCCGACATCCGAGAACAGGAACAGCATCAGCAGCGCGCGCCCACGCGAAGCGATGTTGGCGCGCCACTGCAGGAAATTCGGGTCTTCGGTCCCGAAGCTGACGTCGATGTGCCAGCCGGCGTCGCCAGGATCCTGGGGTGAAGGGAAGCGGACCGGGAAGGTCCCGAGCGCGCCCAACGGCCGCCAGCGGCCCGGGCCGACCAACTGATCGAACGCGGCGGCCAGGGTGGGCGCGTCGGCGATTTGTCGGAACGGCGGCTCGGCGTGCAGGCCCAGGCGAACGACAGGCCGGGTCCAGGTCGCCGGATCGTCTGGATCGCAGCCGGTCTCGCGCCACAGGATGGCGCGGCACGCCCCGGCCAGGTCAGGGGAAAAAGCTTCGTCGAGACGCACGAAGCCGTCGCGGACGAACCGCTCGATATCGGCCGCACCCAGCGGGCGGGGCTGTTGATGGGTCATGATGGAGTCAACGCACAGGGTGCGACCGCCCAGGGGGCGGCCGGCGAAGAGGGCAGGGCGCGAAGGCTCGCGCCGGCGAACCCGTCCGGCAGGGACGAAGACGGCTAGCCCAGCGGAAAGCGCGTGCGGATCATCATCATGGCGGCAGGTTAGACCATGGGCGGCGACGTCGGCAAACGGGAAGAGGGTGGCGTCGGCATGGACGGCCCAAGGTCCGGTCGTCGGCGGCCGGTCAGTGGCGGCGAGTGGCGCTGCGCAGCCTGGGAAGGGGACATGCCGACCGGCCTCGGTCCGTCCTTCAGGTCGTTCCATCGATATGGTATTGCGAATAATTATCAATTGCGATAATCGGCCCGCCTTTGTTGGGGCATGGAGCGGGCGTGGTGAATTTTCGTGGACGTTTGAGACCTTCGGTGGCGGCGCTGGCCTTGGCCGCCGGTCTGGGCGGCGCCTGTCCCGCGGGGGCGGTCGAGGCGAGCGACGCCGAGCTGGCGGCGGCCGGGGACGAGCCCGACCTTACCGTGATCGTCACGGCCCGCGCCCGTCAGCTCTATCGCGCCCAGGAGATCACCAGCGGCAAGCTGGCGACCGCGCCTCTGGAGTCCAGCCTCAACATTCAGGTGCTGAACGCGGAGCTGATTCGCGACCAGGGGGCCCGCGACGCCCAGGATCTCTATCGCAACATCGCCGGTGTCAGCCTGTTCTCCTACGCCGGGGTGACGGCGCGCGGCTTCCGCCAGGAGGAGATTTTCTTCGACGGCCTGCGCGGCGATCCCTACGTGGCCTTCTCGACGCCGCTGCTGTTCAACGTCGAACGGCTAGAGTTCCTCAAGGGGCCGGCGGGCATGCTGTACGGCCCCGGCGCACCGGGCGGCCTGTTCAACTATATCACCAAGACGCCGAAGGAAGCGTTCTCGGCGCGGGCCACGGCGGTGGTCGGGACCGAGGCGCGGCATGGCGGCTCGGTCGAGCTCGAGGGTTTCCTGTCGGGCGACGCGGCGCCGGCCAGCCGACTGGGCGTGTTCTATGAGGACCGCAACACCCCGCGCCGCAACGCCGGCAGCGAGGTCCTGATCCTCGACGGCGGCGTCCGTACCGATCTCGGCCCGGCCGCCCTGACCGTGCAGGCCACGCGCTACGAGCAGAACCTGCAAGGCAACCGCCTGCGCGGCGTGCCGACCGACAACCTGGGCCGCTTCCTCGCCGACCGGCGCTGGAACCACAACGAGAAGAGCGACTTCCTCGACCTGACGGCCGACGTGCTGCAGGCGCGGGTCGAATGGCCGGTTTCTGAAAGCCTGAAGGTCGACGCCGGCCTGCGCTATTCGAAAAGCCTGGAGCGCCAGCAGTATCACGAGCCCCGCGGCCTCGCCGACAGCAACGGCGACGGCGTGCTGGACCTGTCGCGCCGCGAGTTTCGCGACCAGGAGCGCGATCTGGACCAGTTGAGCTTCGGCGCCAACGCCGTCTGGTCACGCGACCTCGGTTCGGTGCGCAATCGCGTGCTGGTGGGCGTCGACGCCTACCGCAGCGAGCTGATCAACAACAACCGCCCCTCGCTGCTGGGCGGCTTTACCGCCGTGGCTGGCTTGCCCGCGCCGCTCAGCCTGACCCATCCCGCCTACGGGGTGACCGATCCCAAAACCTACAGGCTGGGCGCGCGGGTGCGCACCTCGGCCGTCCAGGAACGGTCCGGCGCCTATCTCCTGGAGGAGGCGACGGTCGGGCCGTTCATCGCCACCGCCGGCGTGCGCCTCGACCGCTACGAGGACACGTCCGACGCCAGTGTCTTCAAGGACGACAAGGCGACGTGGCGGGCGGGCCTTGTCTGGCGCGCGCGTCCCGACGTTTCGGTCTATGGCCAATGGGCCCAGAGCTACGAGCCGCAGAGCGTCTCCAGCCAGGATCCCCTGGCCGGCGGCCCCTTCGCGCCCACCGAGGGCGAGATCCTGGAAGGCGGCGTCAAGACCGAGCTGCTGAGCGGTCGCCTGCAGACCACGCTGGCCGCCTATGAGATCGTCCGCAGCAATATCCTGCAGAGCGACCCGCGCGGCGACGTCGGTGGCGACGGCGTCAACGACATGGTCGCGTTCGGCGAGGTGACCAGCAAGGGCGCCGAGTTCGATCTGGCCGCCGATCTTACCAACAACTGGGTGCTGACCGCCTCCTACGCCTACAACGACACCCGTATCACCAAGACCAACAGCAAGACGGTGATCACCAACAGCGTCGGAGACCGTTTCGCCAACGCCCCCAGGCACAAGGCCGGCTTCTGGACCCGCTACCAGTTCCCCAAGCTGGGCCTGGCCCTGGCGCTGGGCGGCGACTATGTCGACGTCCGCACCTCGATCAGCGGCCAGAAGGTGCGCCCCTACACGGTGTTCGACGCCTCGGTGATCTACAAGGCCGGGCCCTGGTCGACGCTCTTGCGGGTCGACAACCTGTTCGACGAAACCTACGCCGCCTCGGGCTTCATCGACCGCACCGGCCACTTCCCCGGCGAGCCGCGTTCGGTGTTCCTGGAGGTCTCGCGCGAATGGTGAGCCTCGAGCGCGCGCCGGTCCAGACGGGGGTGGCGCCAAGGCGCGTGGCCAAGGTCAAGGGTTCGCGCCTGTGGTGGCGCGTGCATCAGTGGGTGGGGCTGAAGCTGTCGATCCTGCTCGGCTTCGTCTTTCTGACGGGGACGATCGCGGTGTTCGGCAATGAGATCGACTGGTTGCTGCGGCCGCCTCTGCGGGTTGACCCGGCGACGGTCGAGGGGCCGCTGGCCTGGTCGGCCGCCGCCCGCAACGTCTCGGCCCTGCATCCGAAGGCCAGAATCCTGCTTCTGGATGCGCCGATCGACCGGGGTTTCGCCATGATCGCGACGATCCAGGGGCGGGACGGCCGACGCGGCTTCGTCTATCTGCACCCTTCGACGGGCGCGGTGCGGGGGGAGGGCTCCTGGGTCGGGGCCCAGCGTGTCTTGCGCAACATGCACCGGCACCTGAACCTGCCGACCAAGGTCGGCGTGCCGATCGTCTCGGCCCTGTCGGTCCTGCTGCTGATCAGCCTGGCGACCTCCTTGGTCGTCTACAAGAAATGGTGGAGAGGCTTCCTGCGGCCCGTGCGTTGGCGCGACGCCCGCACGGCCATGGGCGACCTGCACCGCCTCGCCGGGCTGTGGAGCCTGTGGTTCGTGGCCCTGATCGGCGTAACCGGCCTTTGGTACCTGGCCGAGAGCACGGTGGCCAAGGCGCCGCCAGCCCCGCGCGCCAAGGTCGTCGCCGTCAAGCTCGACGCGCGCGGTGTGGCGGACCGGCTCGAGGGCAATCTGACGGCCGCCCGGGCGGCCTATCCGGACCTGCGCATCCAGCGCATCGTCTTTCCGTCCGGCAAGGTCGGCGCCTTCCAGTTCCAGGGGCAGAACAGGGCCGTGCTGGTCCGCGAGCGCGCCAATGTCGCCTGGACCGATGCGGCCACGGGCAAGGTCGTGCTGACGACCGACGGGCGTGACCTGACCGTCCACCAGCGTATCTCCGAAATGGCCGACCCGCTGCATTTCGGCACGATCGGCGGGGTCTGGACCAAGTCGGTCTGGTTCGTTTTCGGCCTGGGCCTGACGTCCCTGGCCGTGTCGGGCGTGGCGGTCTACGCCCTGCGGCTGTCGCGCGAGAGCAAGGTCTCGGCCGGCTGGGCCAACGCCTGGCGCGGAATGGGGGTCTGGCGCTGGCCCGCCCTGGCCGGGATCGGGGTCGTCCTGGCGCTGCTGCCCACGCTGTTTCGAGCGGCCGGCGGAGACTAGGCGCCAAGGATCCGCCGGCCGGACATGACCCGCGGAAGGCGGCGGACTTAGCGCGATGGCCCGCTTGAGGCGCCGGTGGTCAGGCTTTGCCCCGTGCGGCGGCGCCGGGGCCGGAGCGAAGGCGAAATCCCCGCAGCCTATTGCCGGCTTCGTCGCGTGATCGGAACCTTGGTTCAGCCAAGATCGTCATTGTCGAGGGGGCCGTTGAAACAGAGTCGCGCCGAGATCGTCGCCTTCGTCGGTGGCCAGATCCTGCCGCACGAGGCCGACGTGCGGGCTTGGCTGCGCCGCTCGGGGAGCGTCGCCGCCGACATCGACGACGTGATCCAGGAGACCTATTGCCGCCTGGCCGCCCTCGACAGCATCGTCCACATCACCAGCGGCCGCGCCTACTTCTTCCGGACCGCGCGTAACATCGCCATCGAGAAAATTCGACGCGCGCGCATCGTTCGCATCGACTGCGTCACGGAAATTGACGCCTTGAACGTCGTAGATGATGAGCCTTCTCCGGAACGCGTGGTCGCCGGGCGTCGCGAACTGGGGCGAGTGCAGCAACTGATCGAGGGACTACCCGAGCGGTGCCGACAGATTTTCACGCTTCGCCGGATCCACGGCCTGTCGCAGAGGGAGACCGCGCTCCGGCTGGGCGTGACCGAGAACGTCGTGGAAATGCAGTCGGCGCGGGGCTTGCGTTTAATCCTGCGGGCCTTATCGGAGGCTGCGGCACAAGATCATTCGGTGGTCGGCAAGGCTCATGAACTCCATTCCGTCCGCAAGCGAGATTGACGAGGAGGCGTCCGACTGGGCCGCCCGCGTCGACGCGCGTGACCTGGACGTGGAGCATGACCCCGAGCTGCAAGCCTGGCTGAAGGGCGACGCGCGCCGGGCCGGGGCGCTGCTGCGCGCCCAGGCGGCGATCAGCTTCCTGGATCGCGGCCGGGCCCTGGCCGGCGCCGCGCCGCTGGTCCAGGCCGTTCCCGTCGCCGACCGTCCCAGCCGTCGCGCCCTGATCGCCGGAGCGGGCGGGGCGGCGGCGGCCGCGCTGGTCGGAGGGATCGGCCTGTGGACCGCGCGGCCGCAGCGGCTGGACACCCGCCTGGGCGAAATCCGGCGTGTGCCGCTGGCCGACGGCTCGCTGGTGGCGATTAACACCAAGACCGCGCTGGAAGTGGCGATGAAGCCCAACTCGCGCCGGGTCGTCCTGAAGGTGGGCGAGGCCTGGTTCCAGGTCGCAAAGGATCCCGAGCGTCCGTTCGTCGTGGCGGCCGGGCCCGTCCGAGTCCGCGCCGTCGGCACGGCCTTCTCGGTGCGGCGCGGCGACGAGGCCGGGGCCGGCGTCGACGTCATGGTCACCGAGGGCGTGGTCGAGGCCTGGGTCGAAGGGGATCCGGCGCCGCGGCGGCGGATGTCCGCGGGCAGCCGCATCATTCTGGCCAGCGCCGTTTCGCCCACGGTGGCGGAGTCGCCGTCCGAGATCGAGCGCAGCCTGGCGTGGCGCAATGGCGAGATCGCCCTGGATGGCGAGAGCCTCGAACAGGCCGCGCGGCTGTTCAATCGCTACAACAGCCGCCAGATCGTCATCGAGGATCCGGCCTTGGCGCGCGAGCGCTTCGTCGGTCTGTTCCAGACCAACGAACCCGAAAGTTTCGCCGCCGCGGTCGCCGCCACCCTGGGCGCGGTCGTCAAGGATGACCCCGAAGTCATCCGGATCAGTCGCGCTCACATTTCCTGAATTTGTCGTTTCGGCGCTATGATTGAATGTAATATTGCTCATTCATTGTGGCGATATGAGCAAATCTGTGCCTTCCGTCACGTATACTGACTCAGTATAGGCGGTTGCGATCGTCTTATTGTCCTCCGGCGTTTGTGGCGGAGGTGTTCATGAAAATTCAAGATGGCGGGCGAGATCCGATCGGGATTTCCGCGCGGGCGGATGATCTTGCCGGCCCGCACGCGAAACGGGCGCCCAACGCCAAAGCTGGCGCGAAAGCGGGCGTGTTGGGCCGTGACCGGACCAATCGCGCAAGGGGGCACCGGAAATCGGCGTCCCATCCCTCGTCCTGTCAGGAGGCCGCGAGCGGCGGACCTCGGAGCGATGGGGGATTGCCTATGCGTGACTGGACGAACCGTTCCACCAGGGGGCGGTTGCTGTGCGCGGCCTCGGCCGTCTGGGCGTTGAGCGCGGGCGCGGCCCTGGCCCAGGCCATGCCGTTCAAGATCGAGGCCCAGCCGGCGGCGGCCGGCATCCGCCAGTTCGCGCGCCAGGCCGGCGTGCAGATCCTGGTCCAGTCGGACGCGGCCCAGGGCAAGCGCACGGGATCGGTGCGCGGCGCCCTGCCGGTCGATCGCGCCCTCGAACAGTTGCTGTCCGGCACCGGACTGACGGTGATCTCCAACGACGGCAAGACGATCATCCTGGCCCCGCCGCGCACGGGCCTGATCCGGACCGGGTGGTCCGGCGCGGTTGGCGGCGTCGCGACCGCCCCGCCCGAACCCGCCCCGCCGCCGGAGCCCGAGACGCCCAGCATCATCGACGAGGTGATCGTCACCGGCACCCGCTCGACCTCGCGCACGGTCACTGAAAGCATGGCGCCGATCGATGTCATCTCGGCCGCCGAACTGACCAAGAGCGGCAAGCAGTCGACGCGTGACCTGATCTCGACCCTGGTGCCGTCGGCCAACACCTCTAACAGCGGCGCGGGCGCCAGTTTCGCGATCAAGACCGTGTCGCTGCGCGGCCTGTCGGCCGACCAGACCCTGGTGCTGGTCAATGGCAAGCGGCGGCACAACACCGCCATCCTGTTCGTCAACGGCACGACCCAGAACGGCCAGTCTCCGCCGGACCTGGACCTGATCCCGTCGGCCTCGATCGAGCGGATCGAGGTGCTGCGCGACGGCGCCTCGGCCCAGTACGGTTCGGACGCCCTGGCCGGCGTGATCAACATCATCCTGAAGAAAAGCCCCGAGGGCGGCTCGATGTCGGCGCTCTACGGCAAGACCGCCGAGGGCGACGGCGAGACCGGCCAGTTCTCCGGCAATATCGGCCTGAGGCTCGGCGATGCCGGCTATCTGAACCTGACGGCCGACGTGCGGATCACCGACCCGACCGACCGCGGCGACAAGACCCTGAACACCACCCAGATGTATTTCCCACTGAACGCCCTGGGCCAGCCGGTGCGGGTGGGCACGGCCGGCGCGACCCCGGATCCGCGCGAGGCCACCGCCAACCGCCACACCAGCCATCCCGGCTCGCCTCAGGTGCAGCTGTTCTCGCTGGGCTACAGCGCCGGCTCGCCCATCACCGACGACATCAACCTTTATTCCTTTGGCACCTTCTCCAGCCGCAACACCGCCGCCTGGCTGACCTTCCGCAACCCGAACGCCAGCAACAACATCACCGCGGTCAATCCCGACGGCTACACGCCGCGCCTGTTCCTGAAGGACCGCGACTTCCAGGCGGCGTTCGGCGCCAAGGGCGCGGGCCTGCTGGGCTTCGACTGGGATCTGTCCACGACCTTCAGCCGCGACGACGTCGACTATTACGAGAACTCGCTGAACGCCTCGCTGGGCCCGGCCAGCCCCACCTACTTCTACATCGGCGCGCTGAAGTTCCAGGAATGGACCAGCAACCTGGACCTGACGCGTGAACTCGACACCGGCGTCTTCGCCGAGCCGCTGTTCGTGGCCCTCGGAGCGGAATATCGCGACGACAAGTTCGAGATCGTGGCCGGCGAGCCGGCCTCGTACATCAATGGCGGCTATGTCGCCCCGGCCGGCAGCCCGCAGGCGGGCGTGGTGTTCGCGGGCGGTTCGCAGGGCGTGACCGGCTTCCCGCCGTTCTCGGCCGGGTCGTTCTCGCGCGACAACATTTCGGTCTATCTGAACGTCGAGCAGAAGGTGACCGACAAGCTCGAGTTCGGCCTGGCGGGACGCTTCGAGCACTATTCCGACTTCGGGAACGCCAAGACCTTCAAGCTGTCCAGCCGCTACGCGATCCTGCCCAGGCTGGCGATCCGCGGTACGGCCAGCACGGGCTTCCGCGCGCCGTCGCTGCAGCAGCAGCACTACGCCTCGTCCAGCACCATCGGCGTGATCGTGCCGCCGGCGACGACGACCCAGCTCTATCCGGTGCAGTTGCTGCCGCCGGACAACCCGGCCGCCATCGCCCTGGGCGCCAAGCCGCTGCGCCCCGAGAAGTCGGTGAACTACTCGGTCGGGATCGTGGCCCAGCCGATCTCGCGGATGAATGTCACGCTGGACGTCTACCAGATCAAGATCGACAACCGCATCCTGCAAAGCGGCACGCTGGGTCCGAACGCGGCGGTCAGCAACGCCCTGGCCAGCCAGGGACTGAACCCGCAGCAGGCGGCCTTCTACTACGGCAACTTCGCCGACACCAAGACGCGCGGCATCGACTTCGTAGTCGACTACCGCACCGACTTCGGCGACTTCGGCGCGGTGCGCTGGACCTTCTCGGCCAACCGCACCAAGAACGAGTTCATCCGCGTCGTGCAGCCGCCGGCGGCCTTGGCGGCGGCGGGGATCGTCTATATCGACCGGGTGAAGATCGGCGACCTGACCGTCGGCACGCCCAAGGAGAAGTACATCCTGGGCGCGGACTGGACCCTCGGGAAGTTCGACACCAACCTGCGCCTGACCCGCTACGGCGAGGTCGTCCAGCGCACCGCGCTGGCGGCCAACGACGAGACCGTCAGCCCCAAGCTGATCGTCGACCTCGATCTCAGCTACGCGGCGACCGACAACATCACGCTCAGTGTCGGCGCCAACAATCTTCTGGACGCCTATCCCGACAGCGTTCGCGCCGCCAATCGCGGCACGCCCGCCTTCGCTTACTACAATCAGTACTCTCCGTACGGGATCAGCGGCGGCTTCTACTACGCCCGCGTCGCCGCTCGGTTCTAGGCTTGTGACCGGTCCGGGCGCAGGCCCGGGCCGGTCCTCTCGGAGTTCAGGATGACCAAGAGTTCCAAGCGCGGCGTCAGCCGCCGTCGGCTTTTCTCGATCGGCGGCGGCGCGATCGCCGCGTCGGGCGTCGCCGCCTTGACGCCGCCCGGCGCCAAGGCCGACCAGCCGTCGGCCGCCGACGCGAGCCGCGTCACGGCGACCGAGGGCACCAACATCTGCGCGGCGGTCTCGCCCGACGGCAAGACTATCGCCTTCGACGTCTACGCCATGCTGTGGCTGGTCCCGATCGAGGGCGGGGCGGCCAGGCGGCTGACCGACGAAATCTACGAGATCGCCCAGCCCGACTGGTCGCCGGACGGCAAGACCATCGCCTTCCAGTCCTATCGCGACGGCAACTTCCACGTCTGGACCATCGGCGCGGACGGGACGGGCCTGAAACAACTGACCAAGGGCGTGTTCGACTGCCGCGAGCCGCGCTGGTCGCCGGACGGCAAGACGATCGCCTTTTCGTCCGACCGGGGCGGGCGCTACGGCGTGCACCTGCTGGAGGTCGCCAGCGGCCAGGTCACCGCTTTCAGCTCAGGTCCCGGCGACGAGTTCGAGCCTTCCTGGGCCCCGGACGGCAAGAGCCTCGCCTTCACGGTCGACAAGGTCCGGATCGACGTCCAGGGCCTGGACGGCGCGCGGCGGACGGTGGCCAAGGTCAAGGCCTCGGCCGACCGCTTCAACGCCGCCTCGGTCGCCAGCCCGGCCTTCACGCCGGACGGCCGGGAGGTGGTCTTCACCGCCATCGAGAACGGCAAGGCCGAGCTGCGCAACGCCGCTGGCGTGGTCGTCCAGGGCGAGGACGTCTTTCCGTTCCGCGTCGCGTGGCTGCCGTCCGGCGAACTGCTCTACACCGCCGACGGCCAGATCAAGCGCCGCGCGCCCGGGGGCGCGGTCAAGTCCGTCGCCTTCGCGGCCACGGTCCCCGTCCTGACGCCGCGCTACACCAAGAAAAGCCGCGACTTCCTGTCGGCCAGGACCCGGCCGGTGGTCGGGATCGGTAGTCCAGCCCTGTCGCCGGACGGCCGCCAAGTGGTGTTCCGGGCGCTGAACGACCTCTACCTGCTCGACATCGGCGGCGGGCCGGCCAGGCCGCTGATCAACGACGCCTTCAGCAAGGTCGATCCGGCCTGGTCGCCCGACGGCAAGACCCTGGCCTATTCGACCGACAAGGGCGGCTCGCTGGACCTCTGGCTGCGCGACATGGCCACCGGCGCCACCAGGCAGCTCACCCATTTTGACGGCGCGGCGGTGTCCAGCGCCTGGTCGCGCGATGGCAAGTCGATCGCCTTCCTCAGCCAGAACGGCGGCCTGTTCGTCGCCGACGCCGCGACCGGCGAGACCCGCCGGCTGTACGGCGACCTCTGGGAGCCCGGCAAGCCGACCTGGGGACCGGGCGACAGGACCATCGCCTACGCCGCCTTCAAGCCGTACTCGGCCCGCTTCCGCGAGGGGCTGAGCGAGATACTGACCGTGGATATCGCCAGCGGAAAGGGGACCTACGCCCCAATCCTGCCGGACCGTTCGCTGGGCACGCGCGGCGACGACGGTCCGGCCTGGTCGCCGGACGGCAAGAGCCTGGCCTATGTCTTCGCCAGCCGGCTGCACGTCTCGCCCGTGGACGAGGCCGGCAAGCTGCTGGGCCCGCCCAAGCCGCTCAACGACGAGGTGACCGACGCCGTCAGCTGGAGCGGCGACGGCAGGACCCTGATCTATCTTTCCGCGGGTCAGCTGAAGCTGATTCCGGCCGCCGGCGGCGCGCCCAGGCTCGTTCCGCATGGCCTGACCTGGGCCAATGTCCGGCCCAAGGGGCGGATGGTGGTCCGCGCCGCGCGCCTGTGGGACGGCAAGTCGCCGACCTTGCGCGAGAATGTCGACGTCCTGATCTCGGACGGCCGCATCGCGGGGGTCGCGCCCAAGGGCGAGGTGACGGCCGACGTGAAGGTCGTCGAGGCGCCGACCGGCACGGTGATGCCCGGCCTGATCGACATGCACACGCACCGCCAGATGCAGGGCTACGGCTATGGCGACCGGGAGGGGCGGCTGTGGCTGTCGCTGGGGGTGACCACGACCCGCTCGCCCGGCGGCCCGGCCTATCACACGGTCGAGGACCAGGAGGCGATCGAGTCGGGCAAACGGATCGGCCCGCGCTACTACGCCACCGGCGAGGCGATCGACGGCTCACGGATCTTCTACAACTTCATGCGGCCCGTCACCGAGCCCGGCCAGATGGCGCTGGAGTTGAAGCGGGTCGAGGCGCTATCGTACGACCTGATCAAGACCTATGTCCGACTGTCGGGCGAACGCCAGAAGGAGGTCATCGCCTGGGCCCACGCCAAGGGCCTGCCGCTGACCTCGCACTACCACTATCCGGCCTTGGGCCTGGGGATGGACGGCATGGAGCACCTGGGCGCGACCAGCCGAACCGGCTATTCGCGCACGGTCAGCGCGCTGGGGAACATCTACCAGGACGTCAACGCCGCCTTCGTGGCCAGCAAGGCCGCGCGGACGCCGACCCTGTTCACCTCGACGGCCCTGCTGGGCGACGACCGCTCGCTGGTCGACGATCCGCGCGTCAAGGCGCTCTACCCCCCGTGGGAGTATGCCCGCCTGCAGGAGCGCGCCAAGCAGATGGCGGCCATGGACCGGGCGCCGATCCTGGCCTCGCTGGCCCGCAACGTCGCCGAGGTGGCGCGCACCGTCCGGGCGGGCGGTCGCATCACCACCGGCACGGACTCGCCGATCGACTTCAACGCCGTCAGCCTGCACATGAACCTGCGGGCCATGGTCCGCTACGGCATGAGCCCGTTCGAGGCCCTGGTCACCGCCACCAGCGCCTCGGGCGCGTATCTGGACGAGCCGCTGGGCGCGATCGCCACGGGCGCCTATGCCGACCTCGTCTGGGTGGACGGTGATCCGCTGGCCCGGATCGAGGACGCGGCCAAGGTCACGAAAGTGATCAAGCATGGCGAGGTCTACACGGTCGCCGACCTAGTCGGGCCTTTCGCGGACCACACGCAGCACGCCGCGCTCGACAGAGGGCGGCGCTTCGTGTGCGAAGCCTCGGCCGAATACTGGTGGCACGAGCCCGATTTCCTGGCCCAGGCCCGCGCCTCGTGCTGCGACGGCGCCTGCGGCTTCACGCCGACCTTCAGCCTTCAAGTCTAGGGGACGAGACGATGGGTATTTCGCGACGGCGCTTTCTGACGTCGGTGGGCAAGGCCGGCGGCTATGGCGCGCTCTACACCACCATGATGGGCATGGGCCTTCTGGCCGCGCCCCGGGCCTATGCCGGAGCGCCCAAGCTGGGCCTGGCCGGGGGCAAGGGCGCGTCGGTGGCGATCCTGGGGGCGGGCATCGCCGGCCTGGTCGCCGCCTACGAGCTGCGCAAGGCCGGCTACACGGTCACCGTGCTGGAAGCGCGCGAACGACCGGGCGGACGGGCGTGGTCGGTGCGCGCGGGCTCGAAGATCGTCCAGACGGGACGGCCCGACCAGACGGTCGACTGGGCGGCGGGCAAGAACGACTATTTCAACGCCGGCCCCGCCCGCATCCCGCAATGGCACCACGCCGTCCTCGGCTACTGCCAGGAGCTGGGCGTGCCGCTGGAGGTGATGGTCAACGCCAACCGCTCGGCCAAGCTGGACTTCGCCGGCCAGGTGGTCACCGAGCGCCAGGCGGTCAACGACACCCGCGGCGCCTTCACCGAGCTGCTGGCCAAGGCCGTGGACAAGGGCGCGCTGGACCAGGAGCTGACCGGCGTCGATAAGCAGAAGCTGCTGGGCTACCTCTCGGCCTATGGTGACCTGTCGAAGAACACCTACGAGGGCTCGACCCGGGCCGGCTTCCTGGCCTCGCCAGGCGGCTACGACCATCCACCCAAGGGCGGGCCGCCGTTGCGCATGGCCGACATGATGAAGGCGCGGTTCTGGGGCGCCAGCCTGATCTTCGAGGAGATCATCGACATGCAGGCCACCATGCTGCAGCCGGTGGGCGGCATGGACCGGATTTCCTATGCGCTCTACGAGGCGGTCAAGCCGGCCGTGAAGTTCGAGGCGGTGGTCAAAGAACTGCGCAAGACCTCGAAAGGCGTGAAGATCGTCTATGCCGACAAGGCCGGCGCGCAGACGCTGGAGGCCGACTACTGCATCTGCACCATCCCGCTGCCGGTGCTGGCCAAGATCCCGTCCGACTTCGCGCCGCGCGTGAAGCAGGCGATCGCGGCGGCCGAGTACCACCATGGCACCAAGGTGGCCTGGGAGAGCCGGCGGTTCTGGGAGCAGGACGACTTCCAGTACGGGGGCCTGGGCTGGACCGACGAGGCCAACGAGCTGGTCTGGTATCCCAGCGGCGGCATCGGCGAGAAGACCGGAATCCTGGTCGGGGCCTATTCGATCGGCTTCTCGGGCCCCGACGCGCCGCCGAAATACGCGGCCATGTCGTTCGAGGAGCGCTTCGCCGTCTCGCGCCGGGTGATCGACAAGTTCCATCCCGGACACGGCCAGGAGCTGACCAAACCCTTCACCGTCTCGTGGATGCAGACGCCCTACAGCGAGGGCGTGGCCGTGGGCTGGAAGGAGGAGCAGCGGGCCACCGACTACGCCGAGCTCTGCAAGCCCGACGGCGCTTTCTACTTCGCCGGCGAGCACATGAGCTACATCAACGCCTGGCAGGAGGGCGCGGCCCTGTCGGCCCACGAGGCGCTGAAGCTGATCCAGGCGCGGGTGTCGGCGGCGTAGGCCGGCTCTTCCTCCCGGCCTGGAACAGCGCCTAGGCGCCGAACGGCGGGGTTCGGCGCGGCTTCCAAACGCTGGCGGCCAGCAGAAGGCCGGTCAGGACCAGGGCGGCGTCGATGATCCAGGCCACCGGATCGGCCATCCGCGCGCCGTGCGCAACGATGTGGGCCAGGGCGGTGAGCCCCAGCAAGGACGCTGTGGCCAAGCGCAACCGAAGCGAGAGGGCGGCGGGGCTCCACAAGACCGCCGCGCCGCTCGCCGCGAAGGTGGCGATCAACCAGGTCGTCACGGGCGCGACGGGTAGGACCAGGGCCGTGAGGGCCGAGACGGCGTAGGCGAACGGCTGGCTCCAGACGAAGGCGACCCACACGCGTTCCCAGCGCGGGGCGGGGCGACCCTTGTCGCGGCGGCGCGCCAGCCAGATGGCGACGCCGCTGGAGGTCACGGCGGTCAGGCCCAGGCCCAGCAGCAGATAGGCGACCTTGACCGGCCAGCCGCCGAACCAGCCGAAGTGCAGAGGCGTCATCGCCGACAGCACCTTCTGGCCCACATTGCCGGTCTCATAGCCGACCGAGCCCCGCAGCTTGGCGTCGCCGTCGACGATGTAGACCTCGCCACGCGACAGGCGCCCGGCCGAGGCGGCGCCGACGCTGGCGTGCTGGCCGCGCTCGCCCGGATGTTCGATGAACAGGTAGGTTGGCCGCGCCTCGGGGTGGGCGGCGCGCAGGGCGACCAGGACCTTGGCCACGTCGAGGACGGGCGCCGGGCGGGGATCGTCGGCGACCTTGGGGCCGGCAAACAGGGCATAGGCCTTGCTGGTGTCGCCCTTGAAGGTGGCCAGGGCCAGGACGCCGACGATGATCACGGTCAGGCCCAGGAAGGCCCCCGTCAGCGACACCACCAGGTGGAAGGGCAGGCCCCAGACGCTGATGCGGTTGTGAAGATCGGCCTCCTGCAAACGCTTTGAGCCGCCCCAGCGGAAGGCGAAGGCGTCCTTGAACACGCGCGGATGCGACAGGACGCCGGAGATCAGCGACGACAGCAGCGCCACGCCGGTGAGCCCGACCAGGAAGCCGCCCCACGCGCGGGGCAGGTGCAGCATGGTGTGCAGGTCGGCCTGGAACTCGGTCCACGGGGTCTTTTGTTCGCCGACGATCGCACCGGCGGCGTTGGCGACGAAGGTGCGGTCCGCGCCCTTGGCGTCGTCCAGGTGCGCCGTCAGGCGCGGGCGGGCCGGTTCGGGTAACTGGACGAAGATGTCGTGGGCCTTGGGATGGACGGCCAGGGCCTCGCGGAAGACCCGGTTGGCGGCCTGGGGCGAGGCCTCGTGCAGCACCGGTCCGGCGGGCTGCTCCCAGCGGCCGAACTCCTGGGTGAGGACGGCGATCGAGCCGGAGAAGCAGACCAGATAGATCAGGGCCGCGAACGCCAGGCCCAGGGCCGAGTGACCGGCCAGCATGGCGCGCACGAACGCCGCGGGGATCCTGGGCCAGATCGGCTTGCCGGCGGCCTTGGGCTCGGTGGCGGGGCTTGTGGAGCCGTCCATCACAACGCTCCCTTCAGGAAGGCCGCGCCCAGGGTGAGGATCGAGACGCCGGTCAGCACGGCGGTAGCGCGTAGGATCTTGTCGTCGGAAAGGGTCCAGGCCATGCCGCCGGCCCACAGGAACGGCACCATCAGGCCGCCGATCACCATCCGGCTCTGCACCGCGCCGGGCGCGCAGATGGCTATGGCCAGGCCACAGCCCAGGGCGGCGACGCCGGCCAGCGGACCGGCCAGGACGCCGCGCAGCCAACCGCGCCAGGCGATGCGGCGCCGCTCGGACGGCTCGAGGGCCAGCTCGCGCGGGACCTTCTTCCTGGCGTCGCGCAGCTCGACGCCGGCCGTCACCAGGGCCAGCGCGACCGTTGAACCAAGGGCCAGCACGATCGCGGGGCCGCGCGCGCCGCCCAGCAGGAAGCCGCTGGCTACCAGGGTCGCCGCCAGCAATGTCCAGGCGCCGGCGATCAGCCTGGGGCGACCCGGGCCGCCGCGTCTCCAGGCCCGGCGCAGCATCAGGACCGCCGCCGCCGTCAGAGGCGTCAGCGCCAGACCGACCAGGGCGCTGGAGGCCAGCGGGCCGGTCACCAGCGGGTCTCCAGCGAAACGCCGATCACGCGTGGGTCGCCGAGCAGGGCGATGTTGTCGGAAGGGCGCTGGTACTGGGCGTACTTCTTGTCGAGCAGGTTCTTGCCGAACAGGTAGACGCTCCAGTGCTCGCGCTCGTAGCCGAACCGGCCGTTGACCAGGGCGCGGGCCTTCACCAGGTCCTCGGTCGCCTGGTTGATGTCGGCCTGGGAATAGACCCGCGAGCGGTAGTTGGCGTTGAGGTTGGCTACCAGACCGTTGTCCCAGCGGTAGTCGGCGCCGGCGCTCAGGGTCCAGTGCGGCGCATAGGGGAACTCCGCGCCCGTCAGGTCGGCCGAGGTCGCGCCGACCTTGACGTTGAAGTCGTCGAACCTGGTGCGGGTGTGGCCCACCGAGCCGTACCAGCTGAAGCGCGGCGTCACCGACTGCGAGACCTCCAGCTCGAAACCGTAGAGGTGCGACTTGCCGGCGTTGACCACTTGGTAGTCGTAGGCGTTGAGGCCCAGATAGACGACGACCTGCTGGTCCTTCCAGTCGGTGTAGTAGGCGTTGGCGTTGATTGTCAGGGTGTCGTCCAGCCACGAGGTGCGCAGCGAGGCCTCGTAGTTCCAGGTGTATTCCGGATCGTAGGGCGCGACGGACGAGCGGGCGATGTTGACCATCTGGCCGCCCGAGCGATAGCCGCGCTGGGCGGTCAGGCTGGTGGAGACGTCGTCGGTCCAGGCGTACTTGACGCCGATCTTGGGCAGCCACGCCTTGAACTCCCGGCTCGATTCCGGGGCCGAGGCGCCGGCCTGGGCCACCATGCCGGAGACGAAGGCGTTCACGGTCGGCACGAAGGGCTGGTAGGGCGCGGGGAAGGCCGACGGCGAGGGAAGGGGCGAGGCCAGCCCCGCGGTCGCCGTGCTGCTGCTGGTGTTCTTCTCGCGGTCGTAGCGCAGGCCGCCCAGCAGGCTCAGCCTGGACGTCAGGGCGAAGCTGCCATCGAAGAACAGCGCGGTCGTCTCGATCGTCCCGGGATTGACCGAGGTGTAGTCGACCGGGATCACCGGGAAGGCGGCGGCGTAGCGGGTCGAGAAGTCGGCGGCGGTGGCCGCCGCGAGACCCTGGGAATAGCCCATGCCGACCAGGGTCTGGGTCATCACCGCCGTCAGGGTCGAGGTGGGGAACTCGACATTGGTCAGGCTGGCGGTGTCCAGGTCGCTGTCGCGCTTGGCGTGATAGAAGCCGAGCAGGCCCTTGAGCCGATCGCCGGCGTAGTTCAGCCGCAACTCCTGCGAGGCGGTCCTGGCCGTATCGTCGCGCTGGCCGTAACCGATGCGCGCCGGGAGATAGTCGGTGTCATATTGGCCGATCTCGTGCAGCGTGTTCCACGAGGCGATACCCGTGGCCGTCAGCCGGTCGTTCAGCCTGTAGCTCGTTTCGAGCGTGAAGATCTCGGTCTTGGAATTGGACGTCTGCGGATCGCCGGAGGTGTCGACCCGGTGGTCGTAGTAATCCGGCGTGTCGGTGCGCGAGTAGGTGTAGACGTAGCCGGCGTCCCGCTTGAAGTGGCTGTAGGTGGCCAGGACCTTCAGGCCGGGCAGGGCCGTCGGGGTCAGCAACACCTTGCCGCGGATGTTGAAGATGTCCGCGGCGCTGGCGTCCACGTGGCGGGTCGGATTGTAGGTGAAGCCGTCGCTGGACTTGTCCTCGACCGCCAGGCGGAACGCCAGTTGGTCAGCGATGATCGGACCGCCGCCCGCGAAGGCGATCGAGCGCGCGTCGCCGCTGGCGGCTTCCACGCGGGCCTTGAAGCCGTAGGTGAAGGTCGGGTCGGTGGAACGGATGACCACCGCACCGGCCAGGGCGTTGCGGCCTTGCAAGGTGGATTGCGGGCCGCGCAGCACCTCGACCTGGCCGATGTCCCACATTTCCAGGGGGCCGCTGTAGGCGGCCGCGTCCGGAAGCGCCGCGCCGTCGAGATAGATGGTCGCCAGGCCGCTGGAGCCGCCGCCCGAGACGTTGGTGTTGGACACGCCCCGGATGGTGAAGCCGCTCTTGCCGTAGGTGTCGCTCATGTTGGCGGTGCGATTGACCACGTCGAAGAAGGTCTGCAGGTGCTCGCGCTCGATCGTGCGGGCCGTGGTCACCGCGACGCTGGTGGTCGTCTCCTGGAGGCCACGGGAGGACTTCTCGCCGGTGACGACCACCGCCTCGACGGCGGTCGCCCGTTCGTCGGCGGCGGGGACGTCGGCGATCTCGGCGGCGGCGCCCTGGGCGAACGCCCATGCGCCGATCGCGCTGGCCATCAGTAGTCGTTGTCTCACCCAAGCCCCCGTCAAAGAATGAGGGCAGGTACGCTGTGATAATAATGCGAGTCAATCGCATTTATGGATGGCTTGTTGGCCGAGATCGATCGCGGACGATCGAACGGGTCAATGGCCGCCTGTTGGAGCGTTCCAGGGCCTGCTCCTCGGCGGGGCTCGCCAATGCGAGCGTCGAGCCCCGCGAGGACAACCTGTGGCGGCCGCTCGGTCCTAGAACTTGCGGCTCAAGCTCAAGCCCCATTCGCGGGGGCGTCCGAAGCTGGCCTCCTTCAGTCCAAAGCCGCTTGAGGCGTTGCCGGACACCATGTAGCGCTCGTTCGAAAGGTTCGAGCCGAATAGGGCCGCCTGCCAAACCCGATCGGGCGAGGCGTAGGCCAGCCGCGCGCCGAACAGATCGTAGGCCGGCTGTGTCAGAGCCGGATCGTTGGCCACGTCGTTGTAGACGGTGCTGTAGTGCGTCCAGTCGACTCGGGCGGTCAGGCGGCCGCCGCCCGGCAGCTCGCGGCCGTACTCGACCCCGCTGTTCAGCGTCCACTTGGGCGCCTTGACGAAGTGGGTGGCCAGGGTGATCGGCAGCACCTGACCCGCCGCCAGGCCGGCGCCGACCTCGGTATATTTGGCGTCCATGTAGCCGCCGCCGAAGTTGAAGCTCCAATTGGCGGTCGGCTTGGCCTGCAGTTCGACCTCGACGCCCTTGACCTCGCCCGCCGCGGCGTTGGCCACGAAGTTGCGGGGCGTCTGGTTCACCGTGACCTGGATATCCTGATAGTCGCTGAAATAGCCGGCGACATTGAGGATCAGGCGACGGTCCAGCCAGGCGGTCTTGGCGCCCGCCTCGTAGGTCAGCAGGGTCTCGGGCTGATACTCGGTCACTTCGCTGGCGTCGTTCAGGGGCCGGGCGTTGTAGCCGCCGCTCTTGAAGCCCTTGCCGACGGAAGCATAGAGCAGGACGTCGGGCGTGGCCTTGAACTCCAGCCCGACCTTGGGCGTGAACGAGTTCCACGACCCGCTCGGGCTCACCCGGGCGATGACGCCGCCGTCGCGGATGCGGCGGTGGTCCAGCACATAGTCCTTCTCGTCGCGATTGTAGCGAGCGCCGACGGTGGCGCTGAGCCGATCGGTCAGGGTCAGGCTGCCCTGGGCGAACAGGGCGTAGGTGGTGCTGGTCACCTTGGTGTAGACCGCCGCCGAGGGGCTGTAGGGCGGTGGCGAGACGCCGGGGGCCAGGCCGAGCGCCAGCTTGGCGTAGCCGGAATCGGTGCCGCGCTCGCGGAAGACATAGGCGCCGGTCACCCAGGTCAGACGCTCGCCGAACGACTGGCCGCTCAGCTGGAATTCCTGGCTGTACTGGGCCTGGACGTCGTGGTTGAAAGTCTCGCGGAAGGTGAAGGGCGTGTTGTCGCCGTCGCGGGCGAAGGTCGCCTTCAGGCCGCGCACGGCCGTGATGCTCTTGAAGCTGATCTCGCCGAGGTTCCAGTCCACGGTCGCCGAACCGCCCCACAGATCCAGGTCGTTGATGTTGGGGCCCGTGCCGTAGGTCGTGAATGGGCTCTCCGTCAGGAACGAGGGGTTCAGGGTCTTGGCGCCGTTCGGCGCGGTGATCCCCAGCCCGGGCGCGACATAGGTGTTGAAGTTGGTCATGAACGGTCCGACCGCGAAGCCCGGGACGGCGCCGATCACCAGCAGCTTCTGCGGCGCGGAATGCTCCCGCGCCCGGGTGTAGTCCGCCGACAGGCTGACGGTCACCGCGTCGGACGCTTCCCAGCGCAGTTGGGCGCGGGCGGCGGTGGCGTTGCGGTCGCCCAGGTCGTCGCCGGTCAGCAGCCGCTCGCCATAGCCGTCGCGGGTCAGGCGGGCGGCGGACAGCCGGGCCGAGACCTTTTCGCCCAGCGGAATGTCGACGTGGCCCTTGACGTCAAGCCGGTCATAGCTGCCGGTCACGCCCTCGACCTGGCCAGCGAAGGTATCGCCAGGTTGCGCGGTGGTGATGATGACCGCCCCGCCGATGGTGTTCTTGCCGAACAGCGTGCCCTGCGGCCCGCGCAGCACCTCGATGCGGCTGACGTCGAAGGCGTCCAGCGTGCCGCCGATCGAGCGGGCGTAGTAGACGCCGTCGACATAGACGCCGACGCCCGGGTCGCTGAAGATGGCGAAGTCGTTCTGGCCGACGCCCCGGATGAAGACGGTGGCGTTGTAGTTGCCGCCGCTCAACGCCGCCGCGCCGTCGAAGCGGACGCTGGGGGCGAACTTGGCGATCTGGTCGACGCTTTCGACGCCTCGGCTCTCCAGCGCCTCGCCGGCCAGGGCGGTGACGGCGACGGGGGTGTCCTGCAGCCGCTCCTCGCGCCGGCGGGCGGTGACGACCACTTCCTCGATCTGGACCGCGGGCGCAGCGGTTTGGTCGGCGGCCTGGGCGAAGGCGGGCGACGCGATCGCCTGGGCTCCGGCGGCGGCGCAGACCAGCAGGCCTCCGGCGCGCAGGCGGCCGGAGATATCCCTATTCCTGGGCATCTGTTTCCTCCTCGTACGTCGATGTTTTTCTCGACGAACCCCCAAGCGTCCGCCGGCACGCGTACTTTGTTATGTGTACTAATTGTTTCAGATCATGATTGTATGACACATTCAATCGATCATGAGCGAGCTGATCGCCATTCGAAGAACATTGTTGCGCGACGGCCACGGGCGCGGACCCGGTGATGATCAGGCGCATCGCCGGAACGGCGGCCATGAACACGGCGAGGGCGCGCCGACGCCCCGGCGCGAATCCGCGCGGCGTGGTACGAAGTTCGGAAAGACGGGAAGACGCGGGAATGATCGACGCGAGCGAGGGGAGGGAAGCGATCGGCGAGGGCGTCTCGCTGGGCGGCCTGGAGACCACCGTCGGCTTCCTGCTGCGCCTGGCTCAGGTGGCGGTGTTCAAGGACCTGCTGGCCGCGCTGAAGGCCTTCGACTTGCGCGTCACCGATCTGTCCGTGCTGCTTGTCATCGAGGCCACGCCCGGCCTCCAGCAGCGCGCCATCGGCGAGGTGCTGCGCATCCAGCGCCCGAACCTGGTGACCATCATCGACCAGCTGGAGGCCCGTGGGCTGGTGCGGCGAGGCGCGGTTCCAACGGATCGCCGCGCCTACGCCCTGTCGCTGACGTCGGAGGGCGAGGCGCTGCTGCGAAAGGCCAAGATCGCGCACGCCCAGCACGACCGCAAGGTCCTGGACGCCCTCGGCGATCTCGACAAGGCGCGGATGCTGGCCGCGCTGGAGCGGATCGCCGCCCTCTGATCGGGAAGAGCCTCAATCCTCCGAACGCGGGCGTGTCGCCAGCCAGAGGCTGACCAAGCCGCCCACGGCGATGACCGGTAGCAGCGCCAGCAGCACCTGGTTGGAAGATCCGCCGGCGCCGATCAGGACGGCGGCCAGCAATGGGCCGGCCGCCGAGCCGAGCCGTCCCATGACCACGGCCGCGCCGACGCCCGTGCCGCGCAGACGGGCCGGATAGAAGCCCGGCGCCAGGCCATAGACCACCGATTGGACACCCGACACGGTGGCGCCCAGCGCCGCGCCGACCACAAGGAAGACCACCAGCGAGGCCGGCGCGCCCGCCGCCGCCGTCACGGCCGCCGCCGACGCGCCGAACGCGCCCAGGATCGTCAGCGTGCGCCGGCGGCGATGATCCATCAGCCAGCCCGTGGCGACGCTGCCGGCCGCGCCCGCCAGGTTGAAGGTCATCTGGATGAGGCCGGCGTCGGAACGGCTCAGGCCTCGACCGATCATCAGCGACGGCAGCCAGCTGAGCAGCAGGTACATGATCAGCAGGGCCAGGAAGAACGCGATCCACAGCAGCAGCGTCGTCGGACCTCGGCCATCGCCGGTCAGCGCTTCGACGAAGCCGGATTTCTGATCCTCGGGCGTCGAGGTCTCGGCCTTGGGCGGGTTGGGCAGCAGAGCTATGGCCAGCAGCATGGCCAGCAGCGGTCCGACGCCGCCGACATAGAAGATCATGCGCCAGTCGGAAGGCTCGGCCCCGGCCAGGCTCACGAGACTGGCCAGGGCGCCGCCGCAGGGCATGCCCGCGTAGAGGAAGCCGACGGCGCGCCCACGCAACTTGGGCGAAACGCTCTCGGCGACGATGGCGATCAGGTTGGGCAGGGCGCCGCCCAGGCCGACGCCGGTCAGGAAACGGGCGATCAGCAGGCTGTTCAGGTCATGGGCCAGGCCCGTGGCGATCGACAACACGCCGAAAGCCGCCACCGAGACCAGGAGCGTGGCCTTGCGGCCGAAGCGGTCGGAGAGCCGCCCGCCGATGGCGGCGCCGGCCATCAGGCCGAACGTGCTGATGCTGAAGAACCAGCCGAGGTGCTCGGGCGTCAAGCCGAGATCGGGCGCCAGGCGTGGCGCGGCGACGCCGGCGGCCTGGAGGTCGAACCCCTCGAACACGGCGAGAAGGCAGCAGATCGCCACGGCGATCAGGCCGCCATTGGCTCGGGACGCGGTTTGGTCGCCGGTGGTCATCGGGTCTCCTGATGTTTCCTCGATGTCGAACTTCGGGGTCCGATCTTTGGTGAATGCCTGCGCCGATCAGCCGAGTTCGGAGATGATCTCCGCGGCCTCGGCGAAGGCGGTGTTGGCGGCGGGGACGCCGGCATAGATGGCGATCTGCATCAGCGTCTCCTTGAGCTCGTCCTGGGTGAAGCCGCCCTGTTCGAGGCCGGCGCGGACATGGAGGCGGAATTCTTCCCAGCGGGCCAGGCTGGCGCAGATCGCCAGCACCAGCAGGCGGCGGGTGCGGTGATCCAGGCCCGGACGGCCCCAGATCTCATTCCAGGCGTAGCGGGTGATCATCGCCTGGTAGTCGGCGGTGAACGCCGTGCGGTTGGCCAGGGAGCGCTCGACCCAGGCGTCGCCGAGAACCTTGCGCCGCGTGACGAGGCCGGCCTCGAACAGGGCGTCCTTGGCCTCCCGCTCGGCGGTCCCGTGCAGAACCTCGGCCAGGAAGCCGCGCACGGCGCCCGCGAAGGCGGCGGGCGCTTCCAGGCTGGGCAGGTGGGCGCCGTCGACAACGGCGTGGCGGGCGCCGGGAACGGCGGCGACGATCCGCTCCCCGTGGCCTTCGAACGGCGTGGCCGCATCCTTGGCGCCGGTCAGCACCAGGGTCGGCGCGGTGATGGCCGGCAGGCGGTCCAGCAGGGCCATGTCCCGGATCGCCGCGCCGCAGCCGCAATAGCCGTCGGGGTTCTGGGCCAGCATGCCGGTGCGGACGGTCTCGACCACTTCGGGATGCCAGGCGCGGAAACCCTCCGAGAAGAACCGGCCCAGCACCGCCTCGATGATCGCGCCCAGCCCCTCGGCGCGCACAAGGGCCAGCCGCTGGCTCCAGGTCGAGGGATCCATCGCCGGAGATGTGCAGGCCAGGACCAGGGCTTCCACGCGTTCCGGCGCCTTGGGCGCCAGCGCCATGGCGATCATGGCGCCCAGCGAGGTGCCGCAGATCGCCGCCTTGGTCGCGCCCGCCGCGTCCATCACCGCCAGTACGTCGTCGGCCAGCAGGTCCAGGCTGTAGTCGCCGGCAGGCGCGTCCGAGGCGCCATGGCCGCGCGTGTCGATCCGAAGAACGCGGAAATCGGGCGTCAGCAGCGGAATGACCGGATCGTACAGCGAAAGGTCGCAGCCGATGGAATTCAGCAGCACCAGGACCGGCTTGTCGGCCGCGCCGTCCGCCCGCCAGTAGATCCGGGCGCCTTGGGAGAGGGCGAAGGGCATCAGCGGTCCTTTCGGTGAGCGGCGAGCGCGCGCGCGACCAGCGCCTGGGACTCGCCGGTGTCGGTCCCGACCTCGACGGCGGCCAGGTTGGCGGCCATGCGGGCGGTGTCGACCTCCAGGCCCTCGATGACCGGGGCCATGGCCGTCAGCGCGCCGTGCGCCAGTTGGAAAAGATCGGCCAGCACCGGCGCCTCGGCCTGCCAGCCGCCCAGGCCGCGCTCGTGCTGCTGGGGCAGGGCGGCGATCATCGTGGCGGCCAGGTGCGGAGCCCGGATGGCGGCGGTCAGCGCGACCTGGCAGCCGGTCGGATTGCGCTTGTGGGCCATGGCGGACGAGCCGCCGCGCCCGGGAACGCGTGGCTCGAAGGCCTCGGCCACCTCGTTCTGGGCCAGCAGGGACAGGTCGCCGGCGATCTTGCCGACGGCGCCGACCAGGATGGCCAGGCTGGACGCCAGGCCCGCCAGGCCTTCGCGTCGCGCGTGCCAGGGCGCCTCCGCGGCCGGAAGGTCCAGGAGGATGGCGAGCCGCTCGATCACGGCCCGCGCCTGGCCGTCCAATCCGGCCAGCGAACCGGTCGCGCCGCCCAGTTGCAGCCGGATGGCCGAGGTCTCCCGTTCGAACCGTTCCAGAGCGCCATCCACCCCCCGCAGCCAGCCGGCGACCTTCAGGCCGAAGGTGATGGGCAGGGCGCCTTGCAACAGGGTGCGGCCCAGCATGGGCGTGGCCGCGTGGGTCTCGGCGAGGATCGCCAGGGCGTCCGCCAGGCGTCGGGCCTCGTCGACGATCAGCGCCGCGCCGGCCTTGGCCTGCAGCATCAGGGCTGTGTCGGCCAGGTCCTGGCTGGTCGCGCCCTTGTGGACGAGCCCGGCGATCCCGGGATCGGCGATCCGCTCGCGGATCAACGCGACCAGGGGGATCGCCAGGGCGCCGGCGTTGGCCGCCGCTTCCGCCAGGGCCTCGATGTCCGGAAGTTGCGCGCACGCGGTCGCGATCGTCTCGGCCGTCGAGGCCGGGATCAGGCCGATGTCGGCCTGGGCGCGAGCCAGCGCGGCCTCGAAGTTCAAGGCCGCGCGCAGCAACGCCTCGTCGCCGAACGCCGCCAGCATGGCCGGTGTCGAAGTCGGACGGTCGCGGATCAGGGACGGCAAGCGGCGACCTCCTGGGGTGGACTAGATGTCGAAGAACACGGTTTCGGCCGCGCCCTGCAAGACGATATCGAAACGCCAGGCGCCGTCCTGGCGCCTGGCCAGCAGGGTCTGGCGCCGCTCGGCTGGGACGAGGGCCAGGATAGGATCGGAGGCGTTGGCGTCCTGTCCCTCGAAATAGATCCTGGTGGCCAGCCGCTTGATGATGCCGCGACCGAACACGCTGACCGCGATGTGCGGGGCCTGCAGGTTATTGCCGAGACCGGGAACGGCGCCAGGCAGCACCGTCTTGAAGCGGTAGAGGCCGTCCTCGCCTGTCGCCGCGCGGCCAAAGCCGATGAAGCCTTCGTCCAGCGGCACGTCGGGGCGGACGTCGTCGGGACTGGCGTAGCGCCCCGCCGCATTGGCCTGCCAGATCTCGATCATGGCGTCGGGCACGGGCTTGCCGTCGGCGTCGTAGACCGCGCCCTCCAGGGTGATCACCTCGCCGGCCACCGCGCCGCGCGGCGGCGAAAGGTTCAGGACGTAGTGGTCCTCGGGAAACAGCTCGGGGCGCGCGCCCATGTCGGACTGCCCGACCAGGTCGGCGCCGCCCTTCCAGGGCAGGCCGTAGTGGAAGAACGGGCCGACGGTCTGGGACGGCGTCTGGCCGAACAGGCCGGGGTCCTGGTTGTCCAGGCGCGGGGCCGGGTTGACCTGTTCAGTCGTCATGATCGTCCTCGGTCGGGGTCGCGTCGCGCCCTCGCAGCACCACGTCGAACAGATAGCCCAGCGCCCAGTTGGGCCGCGTGGTCTCGATGTCGAAGCGCGAGACCATGCGCTGGCGGAAGGGCAGGGGCACGGCATTGGCGATCGGGTCGATCTCGATCAGCGGGTCGTCGGGGAAGTACATCTGGGTGATGATGCGGGTGGCGAAGGCCGGGCCCAGCAGCGACAGGTGGATGTGCGAGGGCCGCCAGGCGTTGTGGTGGTTGCCCCACGGATAGGCCCCGGGGCGGACGGTCACGTACCGATACCGTCCCTGATCGTCGGTGATGACGCGGCCCGCGCCCGTGAAGTTGGGATCGAGGGGGGCGTCCCATTGGTCCTTCTTGTGGATGTAGCGACCGGCGGCGTTGGCCTGCCAGATCTCCATCACGGTGTTGGGGACGGGGCGGCCGCGCTCGTCCAGGACGCGGCCCGACACGATGATGCGCTGGCCCTGCGGCATTCCCTTGTGCTGGGTCGTCAGGTCGGCCAGCGATCCGCCCATCAGGTTCTCCCAGTAGCCGGCCGGCCCCGTGGTCTCGGTCAGGGTGGGGGGGATCGTCACCAGGGGCTGGCGCGGCGAACGCGCGACCGTCGAGGCGTAGGGCGCATGCAGGGACGGCGGCTGGCCGGCGTCCTCGCGGGCATAGGGCAGGATCAGGGACATCGGACGCTCCTAGACTCGCTCGAACGCCAGGGCCGCGCCCTGGCCGACGCCGATGCAGAGGGTGGCGAGGCCGCGCCGACCGCCGGCGGCCTCCAACTGGCGCAGGGCGGTCAGCACCAGGCGCGCGCCGGACGCGCCGAGCGGGTGGCCCAGGGCGATCGCGCCGCCGTTCGGGTTCACCTGGGCGCCGTCGTCGGACAGGCCCAGCTGGCGCAGCACGGCCAGACCCTGGGCGGCGAAGGCCTCGTTCAGCTCGACGGCGTCGAAGTCGGTGATCGCGAAACCGGTCTTGGCCAGCAGCTTGCGGACCGCCGGAACCGGGCCGATCCCCATGACGCGCGGCGGCACGCCGGCCGTGGCGTAGCCCGTGATGCGGGCGCGGGGCGTCAGGCCGTGGCGCTTGACCGCGTCCTCCGAGGCGATGATCAGCGCAACCGCGCCGTCGTTGACACCCGAGGCGTTGCCGGCGGTCACCGTGCCGCCCTCGCGGACGACGGGCTTCAGCTTGGCCAAGGCTTCGAGCGTGGTCTCGCGCGGGTGCTCGTCACGGTCGACGATGGTCGGGCCGGCCTTGCCGGGGATCTCCACGGGGGTGATCTCGCCGGCCAGGAAGCCGGACGCCTGGGCCGCCGCGGCCCGCTGCTGGCTGCGCAGAGCGAAGGCGTCCTGGTCCTCGCGGCTGACGCCGTAATCCGCCGCGACGTTTTCGGCCGTCTCGGGCATGGAGTCGACGCCGTAGGCCTTGCGCATGGCGGGATTGACGAAGCGCCAGCCGATGGTGGTGTCGAAGATTTCGGCGTTGCGCGAGAAGGCGCTGTCGGCCTTGCCCATCACGAACGGCGCGCGGCTCATGCTCTCGACGCCGCCGGCGACCACGAGATCGTTGTGGCCCGACAGGATGGCGCGGGCGGCGTAACCGATCGCCTCCAGGCCCGACGCGCAGAGCCGGTTGACCGTGACGCCCGGGACCTCGACGGGAAAGCCGGCCAGCAGCAGGGCCATGCGGGCGACGTTGCGGTTGTCCTCGCCGGCCTGGTTGGCGCAGCCCAACACCACCTCGTCGATCGCCGAGAGATCCAGGCTCGGATTCCGCGCGGCCAGGGCCTTCAGGGGGGTGGCCGCAAGATCGTCGGCCCGGACCTTGGCCAGCGCTCCGCCGTAGCGGCCGATCGGGGTGCGAATCCCGTCGCAGATGTAGGCGGTGGTCATGCGAAGGCTCCCAGCTTGAAGTCGGCCTCGGTCTTGGCCCGGACCTCGTCGAGGGTGACGCCCGGCGCCAGCTCCAGCAGAGTCAGGCCACCGCCCTCTTTTCCGTTCTTTGGCCGGTCGAGGTCGAAGACGCAGAGGTCGGTGATGACCAGGTCGACGCAGGCCTGGCCGGTCAGGGGCAGGGCGCAGCGCTTGAGGACCTTGCTCTGGCCGGCCTTGTTGGCGTGGTCCATGACCACGATGACCCGCTTGACGCCGGCCACCAGATCCATGGCCCCGCCCATGCCCTTGACCATCTTGCCCGGGATCGTCCAGTTGGCGATGTCGCCGTTCTGGGCCACCTCCATCGCGCCCAGCACGGTGAGGTCGATGTGGCCGCCGCGGATCATGGCGAAGCTCTGGGCGCTGTCGAAGAAGCTGGAGGTCGGCAGCTTGGTGATGGTCTGCTTGCCGGCGTTGATCAGGTCCGGATCGGCCTCGCCTTCGTAGGGGAAGGGGCCCATGCCCAGCATGCCGTTCTCGCTTTGCAGGGTGACATGCACGCCGTCCGGAATGTGGTTGGCCACCAGGGTCGGGATGCCGATGCCCAGGTTGACGTAGAAGCCGTCCTGCAGCTCGCGGGCGGCGCGCGCCGCCATCTCGTCGCGGGTCCAGGCCATTACACGGTCTCCTCAACGGCTTGGCGAGGCCGGGTGGTCAGCTTCTCGATCCGCTTTTCGTTGATGGTCGAGCGGATGATGCGGTCGACATAGATGCCTGGCGTGTGGATGCTGTTGGCGTCCAGCTCCCCGGCCTCGACGATCTCCTCGACCTCGACGATGGTGATCTTGCCGGCCGTGGCCATGACGGGATTGAAGTTGCGGGCCGTCATCCGGAACATCAGGTTGCCCTCCGGATCGGCCTTCCAGGCCTTGATGATGGCCAGGTCGGCCCGCAGCCAGGTCTCGCGCACATAGGTCTCGCCCTCGAAGTCCTCGACCGGCTTGCCCTCGGCGACCACCGTGCCGACGCCGGTCTTGGTGTAGAAGGCCGGGATGCCCGCGCCGCCGGCCCGGATCCGCTCGGCCAGAGTGCCCTGCGGGTTCAGCTCCAGCGCCAGCTCGCCCGACAGGTAGAGCTGCTCGAACAGCTTGTTCTCGCCGACATAGCTGGAGATCATCTTCTTGATCTGGCCGTTGTTCAGCAACTGCCACAAGCCAAAGCCGTCGGCCCCGCAGTTGTTGCTGATCACCGTCAGGTCCTTGACGCCCGTGTCCTTCAGGGCTGGGATCAGGGTCTCGGGATTGCCCGACAGGCCAAAGCCGCCAGACATCAGGGTCATCCCGTCGAAGACGACCCCCTCCAGGGCGGCCGCGGCGCTCTCGTAGATCTTGCTCTTCATCGTTGTCTCCAAGGCGCGGCTAGACCAGCGGAAGGCCGACATAGTTTTCGGCCAGCGTCACCTGGGCGGCGCGCGAGCCCCTGATGTAGGCGAGTTCGGCGACCTGCATCTTGCGATCGAAGCCGTCGCGGTCGGGAAAGCGATGGGTCAGGCTGGTGAACCACCAGGAAAACCGCTCGGCCTTCCACACCCGGGCCAGGGCGCGGGCCGAATAGCCGTCGATCCCGGCGTCGGAATGGTCTGAATAGTGTTCGACCAGGGCCTCGGACAGCATGATCACGTCGGAGACGGCCAGGTTCATGCCCTTTGCGCCCGTGGGCGGCACGATGTGGGCGGCGTCGCCGGCCAGGAACAGGCGGCCGTGCCGCATCGGCTCGGCGACGAAGCTGCGCAACGGCGCGATCGACTTCTCGAACGACGGCGCGCGGACGATGCGAGAGGCCGCGAGGGGGCCGAGCCGGGTCGAGACCTCGTCCCAGAACCGTTCGTCGGGCCAATCCTCGATACGGTCGTCCAGCGGGCACTGCACGTAGTAGCGGCTGCGGGTCGGCGAGCGCATCGAAGCCAGGGCGAACCCGCGCTCGTGGTTGGAATAGATCAGCTCGTGGTCGCAGGGCGGCGCTTCGGTCAGGATGCCCAACCAGCCGAACGGATAGACGCGTTCGAAGGTCTTGAGCACGCCGGCCGGAATCGCCGCGCGGCTGACCCCGTGATAGCCGTCGCAGCCGGCGATGAAATCGCAGTCGAGCCGCCGCTCGACCCCGTCCTGGCGCCAGGTGACATGGGGGCGGTCGCCGTCGATGTCATGGAGCTGGACGTTCTCGGCGTCGAAGACGATGGGCAGGTCGCGCTGCTGGGCGGCGTCGAACAGGTCCCGCATCACCTCCTGCTGGCCGTAGACCATCACGGTCGAGCCGCCGGTCAGTTCGGCCATGTCGATGCGAAAGAGATCGCCGTCGCTGGCCAGGTTCGTGCCGGCATGGACCAGGCCCTCGCGCCGCATCCGCTGGCCGACCCCCAGGCGCTCCATCAGGTCGACGGTGACCTGCTCCAGCACGCCGGCGCGCACGCGACCTTCGACATACGCGCGGTCCTTGCGTTCCAGGATGACCGCGTCGACGCCGGCCTGCCTCAGGAGATGGCCAAGGAACAGTCCGGCCGGGCCAGCGCCGATGATCGCGACCTGGGTGCGCACGATGGAGGTCTCCGCCCTGGCGCCGCTTCGCGCGGCTTGGGGCAACGTGACCCGTACGCCTTCGCATGGGGATGGACAGAGCATCACAAAAGTTGGATTTTTCGATCGGTCACGGAACCGCGCCGGTCCCGTTGTGGAGCTTCGAGGATGTCAAAAAGTCCCGCCGTTCCAAGCTTTTTTCTGTTCGGGGAGCCCTTGAGGACTGTCGAGGGCAAGTTCATTCATCTTGAAGAGTTGGACGATCGAACGAGACCCAACGACTGGAACATTCGCGCCCATGCGCATGCGGACCTCAACCACGTGTTCCACATCGCCGTCGGCGGCGGCGTGATGCATGTCGATGGCGAGAGGCTCGCCTTCGCCGCGCCATGCCTGTTGCTGGTTCCGTCCGGCCGGGTTCACGGCTTCGCCTACGAGGCGGAGACCGCCGGTTCGGTGCTGACGATCGCCGACAGCTATCTTCGCGACCTGACCGGGCGCGAACCGGCGTTCGCCAGCCTGTTTCACGCGCCCCGTCAGCTTCCGCTCGATCCCCGGTCGCGGATCGCGTCCTCGCTGGAAGAGCTGTCGCGAGAACTGGTCTGGACCGCGCCCGCCGGTGGCGCGGCCGTGGAAGGGCATCTCCTGACCATCCTGGTCGAGGCCCTGCGCCGGCTGGTCCGCGGCGAAGCGGCCAGTCCGGCCGTTCCGGGGGGGCATGTCACGCTGGTCGCGCGGTTCCGTGAACTGGTCGAGGCGCACTATCGCGAGGGGCTGCCCATGGCGGCCTATGCCCGGCGGCTGGGTGTCACGGTCGCGCGTCTGAGGGGGGCGTGCCTGAAAGCGGCGGGCGCTTCACCGCTGCGCCTGGTCCAGGACCGGCTGCTGCTGGAGGCCAAGCGCGCGCTTCTGTACTCGAACATGACCGTCGCCGAGGTCGCCTATCAGCTGGGCTTCGAGGATCCCGCCTACTTTTCGCGTTTCTTCGCCAAGGCCGAAGGGGTTTCACCCAAGCGCTATCGCGCCGAACGGGCGGAGCGCGCGTCGGCGGTCGGCTAGGCGCGGATAGTTCAAGAGGGCGTCTTGCGCATATTGTTTGCCTGGCATACAAAATGCTGAGCGTACAAATAATCGGCGCCACGATGCGCCGTTGCGCCAAGGGAAGGAACGATCATGAGCTCGACCCAGGCCGTCTTCGAGCGCCTCGACCCGGTCACCGGAGCGGTCGCCACAACCTCCGTCGCCATGACCCCGGACCAGGCCCGGGCCGCCGTCGACGCCGCTCAGGCGGCCTTGCCCGCCTGGAGCGCGCTGGGGCCGAACGCACGCCGGGCCTTGCTGTCCAGGGCCGCCGAGGCGCTGGAGGCGCGGGCGGACGACTTCGTCGCGGCGATGATGGGCGAGATCGGCGCCACCGAGGGCTGGGCCCGCTTCAACCTGATGCTCGCCGCGTCGATGATCCGCGAGGCCGCGTCCCTGACCACCCAGATCAACGGCGAGGTGATCCCCTCCGACAAGCCGGGCTGCCTGGCGATGTCCGTGCGCGAGCCGGTCGGCGTCATCCTCGGTATCGCGCCCTGGAACGCGCCGATCATCCTGGGCGTGCGCGCGGTGGCCACGCCGCTGGCCTGCGGCAACACCGTGGTCCTGAAGGCTTCCGAAAGCTGCCCGCGCACCCATGGCCTGATCGCCGAGGCCTTCGCCGCCGCCGGCCTGCCCCCCGGCGCGCTGACGATCGTCACCAACGCCCCGCGGGACGCGGCCGAGGTGGTCGGCGCCCTGATCGACCATCCGGCCGTTCGGCGGATCAATTTCACCGGCTCGACCGCCGTGGGCAAGATCATCGCCAAGCGCGCGGCCGAGCATCTCAAGCCCGTGCTGCTGGAGCTGGGCGGCAAGGCTCCGCTGATCGTCCTGGAGGACGCCGATCTGGACGAGGCCGTCAAGGCTGCCGCCTTCGGCGCCTTCATGAACCAGGGACAGATCTGCATGTCGACCGAACGGGTCATCGTCGTCGACGCCGTCGCGGACGCCTTCGTCGAGAAGTTCGTCGCCAAGGCCGCCAGTCTTACGGTTGGCGACCCCCGCGAGGGCAAGACGCCGCTCGGCGCGGTCGTTGATCTGAAGACGGTCGCCCATGTCCAAGGCCTGGTGGCCGACGCCGTGGCCGACGGCGCCGTCCAGCTCTGCGGAGGGCCCGCGCGAGGCGTGCTGATGCCCGCGACCGTCGTCGACAAGGTCACGCCGGCCATGCGGCTGTTCCGGGAGGAGAGCTTCGGCCCGGTGGTGGGCGTGGTCCGCGCCCGCGACGAGGAGCACGCCATCGCTCTGGCCAACGACACCGAATACGGCCTGTCGGCTTCGGTCTTCACCCGCGATATCGCTCGCGGCCTGAAGGTGGCGCGGCGGATCCAGTCGGGCATCTGCCATATCAACGGGCCGACGGTTCACGACGAGGCCCAGATGCCGTTCGGGGGCGTCAAGGCTTCCGGCTACGGCCGCTTCGGCGGCAAGGCCGGGATCGACGCCTTTACCGAGCTGCGCTGGATCACGGTCGAGACCCAACCCGGCCACTTCCCGATTTGACGCCCCGCGTCGACCCCTTCCAGATTTCCAAGGACCGATCATGACCGACGTCAACGACACCGCGACCTTCACGGTCGAGAACCGCATCGCCTGGGTGAAGTTCAACCGCCCCGACAAGCGCAACTGCATGAGCCCCAGCCTGAACCGGCGCATGATGGAGGTGCTGGACGAACTGGAATTCCGCAATGACGTCGGGGTGCTGGTGCTGACCGGCGAAGGCTCGGCCTGGTCGGCGGGCATGGACCTGAAGGAGTATTTCCGCGAAACCGAGGCCAAGGGGCTGGGCGCGACCCGCCAGGCCCAGCGCGAGTCCTACGGCTGGTGGCGGCGTCTGCGCTGGTACCAGAAGCCGACCATCGCCATGGTCAACGGCTGGTGCTTCGGCGGCGGCTACGGCCCGCTGTACTCCTGTGACCTGGCGATCGCCGCCGACGAGGCCCAATTCGCTCTGTCGGAGATCAACTGGGGCATCCTGCCGGGCGGCGGCGCCACCAAGGTGGTGGTCGACCTGATGCCGATGCGCGACGCCATGTACCACGCCATGACCGGAGAGCTGATCGACGGCCAGAAGGCCGCCGCCTGGCGACTGGTCAACGAGAGCGTGCCGCTGGAGCGCCTGGAGACGCGGGTGCGCGAACTGGCCGAGGTGCTGCTGAAGAAGAACCCCGTGGCCCTGAAGGCGACCAAGGACGCCGTCCGGCGGGTCAAGGAAATGACCTACGACAATGCCGAGGACTACCTGGTCCGGGCCCAGGAGGCGGCCAATTCCTACGACAACGACGGTCGCAAGGAGGGCATCAAGCAGTTCATCGACGACAAGACCTACAAGCCCGGACTTGGGGCCTACGATCTCGCCAAACAGAGCTGAGACGAGGGGAGGGAGGAAACGGCAGCGGGAGGGAAGGTCAATGACCCCGATGGACCATGTCGCCGTGCAGGCGCGCCTTCAGCCGGAGCGGGTGGCGGCGGTCGACCTGGCCTCCGGCCGGGGCTGGACCTATGCCGAGCTCGACGTCACGATCGCCCGCGCCGTCGGCGTGCTGCGCCATCGGGGCCTGGGCGAGGGCGATCGCCTGGCGGCGCTGGGCCAGAACCGGGTCCTGCTGGCGGTCCTGCACCTGGCGAGCGCCCGGTTGGGGGCGATGTTCGTCCCGTTGAACTGGCGACTCTCTCCCGCCGAGATCGCCGCCTTGATCGAGGACGCCGAGCCCGCGCTGATCGTCGGCGACCGCCAGATGACCGCATTGGGCGTGGAGGGCGTCGATCTCGACGCCCTGCAGGCGGAGATCGACGCGGCCCAGCCCGCGGCGGCGGAGCCCGTCGATCGTGAGCGCCCGTCGCTGATCCTCTACACCTCGGGAACCTCTGGCCGTCCCAAGGGGGCTCTGCTCTCCGAGCGCAACCTGGACCAGACGGCGATCAATTTCGGCCGGCTGGGCCAGGTCACCCACCAGAGCGCGTTCCTGGTCGACGCGCCGATGTTCCATATCATCGGTCTGATCACCTCGATCCGCCCCGCCTTGATGCATGGCGGGACCGTGCTGGTGTCCGAGGGCTTCGAGCCCGGCCGAACGCTCCGCCGCCTGGGCGATCCGGCCCTGGGCGTCACCCACTATTTCTGCGTGCCGCAGATGGCCGCGATGCTGCGAAAACAGCCGGGCTTCGACGCCGCGACGCTGCGCCGCCTGACGGCCGTGTTCACCGGCGGCGCGCCCCATCCGGCCGCCGACATCCGCGCCTGGCTGGCCGAAGGCGTGCCCGTGGCCGACGGCTACGGCATGAGCGAGGCGGGGACGGTGTTCGGCATGCCGGCCGACATCGGGCTGATCGACGTTCGGGCGGGCTCGGCCGGCCTGGCCATGCCGACGGTCGCGACCCGGATCGTCGACGAGCACGACCGCGACTGCCCGCCCGGCGTCGCCGGCGAGCTGCTGCTGAAGGGCGACAACGTCTTTCAGGGCTATTGGCGGAGGCCGGAGGAAACCGTCCGGGCCTTCACCGCCGACGGCTGGTTCCGCACCGGCGACATCGCGCGCGCCGACGCCGAGGGCTACCACTGGCTGGTGGACCGCAAGAAGGACATGTTCATCTCGGGCGGCGAGAACGTCTATCCGGCCGAGATCGAGGCGGCCCTGGCCGACCACCCGGGCATCGCCGAGTGCGCGGTGATCGGCATGCCCGATCCGCGATGGGGCGAGGTGGGTCATCTGGTGGCGACGCCGCGCGACGGCGCCGTCCTCGACCTGGCCGCCATCCTGGACCATCTCGAAAGTCGGCTGGCGCGGTATAAGTTGCCCAAGACCCTGGTCCTGGTCGCGGCCTTGCCGCGGACGGGGTCGGGCAAAATTCTGAAGACGGTCCTCCGCGAGCAACTGCTCGCCGAGGATCCAAGAACCTGAACGCCGGCGGACCTTGGGGCTGACCGGCGAGGCATAGGGAGGATGACTTGGCGCCCAGTCTCGACAGACAAGGCGGTGCGGTCCGGACCGGGATCGGCCTCGACGCCTGGAACGCGGTGGTCGCGTCGACCTTCGACAACCTGGTCGTGGACGCCGACCGCGAAGCCTTTGAAGGCACGATCGACGTTCGCGACCTGGGCGGCATGGACCTTTCGCGGGTCGGGTCCAGCGCGGCGGTGGTGCGACGCGGCCGGTCGTCCCCGACACGCCGGCCATATTTCAAGCTTCACGTCCAGGACGTCGGCCGCAGCCTGAACCTGCAGGACGGCCGCGAGGCGGTGCTGGAGGAGGGCGACCTCATGCTCTGCGATCCGGCCCGGCCCTATACGATCCGGTTCGACGATCCCAACCGCATGCTCGTCCTTCGGATTCCCGCCGAGCGCCTGAGCGATCGCATGCCGGATCCCGAGGCGCTGTGCGGTCGCCGGCTGGCGGGAAACGCCATGGCCGGCGCCTTGCTGGCGTCCTTCATTCGCACGCTGTGGATCAATGCCGGTCGCGACGGCGTCCCGATGGGCGAGGCGGTGCAGGATGCGGCCCTCTCCCTGCTGGCGGGCGCCGCGCGGGAAAGCCAGGGCGAAGCCCGGACGGGCCGCGACGGCGAGCCGGGCCAGGGGGCGGGCGGGCGTATCAAGCGCTTCATCGACGAGAACCTCTGTGATCCCGATCTGAGCGTCGGTCGCGTGGCCGGCGCGCTGGGGGTGTCGCCGCGCTACGTCCAGATGGTGTTCGCCGGCATGGCCACGACGCCGCTGGCCTATATCCGGCGCAAGCGGCTGGAGCGGGCGGCCCGCGCCCTGCGCGAGGCGGGCGGGGCCTGCAACATCACCGAGCTGTCGTTCGGCCTGGGTTTCAACGACCTTTCGCATTTCAGCCGTGCTTTCAAGGCCTTCTACGGCGTGGGACCCCGCGAATTTCGAGCCAGCTGAGCTCAATCGAGCCCGAAAACGACGTCGAGCTTCGCATCCATGAAAGTCGCCTTCGCGCCTGGCCAAGTTTGACGGCGCCGCCCGTGCTCCTCTGTCGACAACGACATAATAAAGGGAGGTTCGGCCATGGGGCGTAAGCTCTGGTTATATCGGGTGTTCGGGGCGGCGTCGGTGCTGGCCCTGGCGGCGGCCGGCGCCGCGCATGGTCAGGTCGTCGAGGAGATCGTCGTCACCGCGCAGAAGCGGGCGGAGAACGTCCAGGACGTGCCGATCGCCATCTCGGCCTTCACCGCCAACGCGCTGCAGGAGCGGGCGGTGGGCAATGTCGCCCAGCTGTCCAACCTGGCCCCCAACGTCACCCTGGACGGCGGCACGCCGTTCTCGGGTTCGCCGTCGGTGCTGTCGGCCTATATCCGCGGCATCGGCTCGGACGACTTCGCGTTCAATATCGATCCCGGCGTCGGCATCTATGTCGACGGCGTCTATCTGGCGCGCACGGTCGGGGCCAACCAGGACCTCCTGGATGTCGAGCGCATCGAGATCTTGAAGGGGCCGCAGGGCACGCTGTTCGGCCGGAACACCATCGGCGGGGCCATCTCGATCGTCACCCGCGACCCGGGCGACACGTTCAAGTTCAAGGGCGATGTCACCGTCGGCAGCTTCAACCTGATGCAGGCCCGGGGCAGCGCCGACCTGCCGCTGGCCGAGGGCCTGTCTTCGTCGATCACCTTCGGGATCAAGAGCCGCGAAGGCTATGTCGAGCGCATCCGCTATCCCGACGCGCGCGCGACCAACACCACCTCCTACACGGCCTTTCCGTCATCCGGCTTCGACACCGCCTCCCGCGAGGGCGGCGAGAACAGCTGGAACCTGCGCGGCAAGCTGAAGTGGACCGGCGAGCGGACCAAGGCGGTGCTCTCGGCCGACTACACCCGCGAGGACAGCGGGGGCTTGGCCAACACCCTGATCGGCACGACCGAAACGGTGCCCGGCAACTTCGCCGGAACCACCAACCTGCCGGGCACGGCCTTCGATCCGACAGGGACCACCGGCTTCCTGTTCGGGGGGCTCTACAATTTCTGCATTGGCGCCAACCCGACCCAGATCGCGGCCCGCAACGCCCAGGCCCTCTGCGGCGTGCGCGGCACCCAGTACAGCCCCGGCCTCCATGTCGCCTCGCTGGCCGGCGTCAATGTCGACGCCGATCCGAACAATGACCGGTTACCCTATGACGGCCGGTTCATCAGCAAGGACATCGACAAGAGCTACGCCACCGGCAACAGCTTCTCGAACCTGGTCAACTGGGGCGTGGGCGCGACGATCGAGCACAGCCTCACCGACGATGTTACGCTGAAGTCAATCACCGCCTACCGCAAGCTCTTGTGGAAGAGCGGCACCGACGCCGACGGCTCGCCCCTGAATATCGCCCAGCTCAGCTTCGACATGAAACAGTGGCAGATCAGCCAGGAACTGCAGCTTCTGGGGTCCGCCTTCGACGACAAGCTGAACTATGTACTGGGCGGCTACTATTTCAAGGAGAAGGGCTCGCTGCACGACTTCGTTACGTTCGACGAAGGCCTGCTGCAGGTCGACGGTCCCAACCAGCTGCAGACCAAGAACTACGCCGCGTTCGGCCAGATCGACTGGCGGCCGATCGACCTGATCGGGATCACCATCGGAGGCCGCTACACCAAGGAAAAGAAGCTGTTCGAGGGAGGCCAGCAAGACCTGAACGGCTTCAACTACAAGCTCTTCGGTTGCTCCGACGCCAACGGGAACATCACCCCGAACGGCGCCTTCCCGCTGGCGCCGATCTCCTGCCAGACGGGTCTCAGCTACCCCGATCCCGCCAATCCGGTGCGGGTCTACGCGCCGGGCGTCAACGAACAGACGTTCAGCAACTTCTCGCCCAAGGTGGGCGTGCAACTGCATCCGGCCGACGACCTGATGGCCTATGTCAGCTGGTCCAAGGGCTACAAGACCGGCGGCTGGACGACCCGCCTGACCAACCCACAGCTGCTGGCCCAGCCGTTCGGCGAGGAAGAGGCGACGACCTGGGAGGCCGGCTTCAAGTCCAAGCTCCTGGACCGCCGGCTGCAGCTCAATGGATCCGTGTTCAAGACGCAGTACGACGGCATTCAGCTGAACTTCCAGCAGGGCACTTCGCCGACCATCCGCAACGCCGGGGACGCCGAGATCAAGGGCGTCGAACTCGAGGCGGTCGCCGCGCCGATCGAGGGGCTGACCCTCAACGCCTCGGTGGGCTACGTGCACGCGCGCTATACCGACGTGCTGGCCGGGGTGCTGGCGGTCAGCGGTCCGAACCCCTTCCAGGCGGGCACCTTCGTCGATGCGCCCTTGCCCAAGACGCCGACGTGGAAGATCAACTTCAGCCCGCGCTATGAGGTCAAGCTGGCCAATGGCGGTTCGGTCACGGCCATCGCCGACTGGACCTACACGTCAAGCAGCTGGAACAACGCCCAGCGCACCTACCTGCTCAGGCGTCCGGCGGTCCAGGTGGTCAACGCCAGCCTCGCCTATGCCGATCCCGGCGGCGCCTGGAGCGTCACGGTCGGCGGCACGAACCTGACCGACAAGCGCTATCTGACGACCGGCAACGAGAACATCGCCGCGGGCACGATCTTCGGCACCTACAGCCGACCGCGCGAGGCCTATGTCCGTCTCGGCGTGACGTTCTGAGCCTCCTGGCGGCGCGTCGTCGACCGCGGCGCGCGCCGCTTCCTCATTTCCCAGTGACCCTCATCGAGGCTGACATCACCATGACCTTGCTCCAGGACCGCCCGACCACCGACGGGGCGTCGCCCTTCCTCGCCGACGCCATCTGGAGCGATCGTCTGTACTCGGGCGGCTGGACCGAGGGACGGGGTGGAAGGCTGGAGGTCGTAGAGCCCGCCACCGGCGGCCTGCTTGGCCGGGTGGGGCGGGCCGGACGCGAGGACGTGGCGGTCGCGGCGGCGGCCGCGCGCGCGGCGCAGCCCGCCTGGGCCGCCCTGTCGGCCGACGCGCGGCAGGCCGTGCTCCTGAAGGCCGCCGCCCTGCTGGTCGAGAAGGCCGGCGAGGCCGCGCCCTGGATCATGCGCGAAACCGGCTCGGTCGACGCCAAGGCGGGCGTGGAGCTGGAGCACGCCGCCGGCTTCGTGCGGCAGGCCGCGATGATGGCCACCGAAGCGCAAGGCCTTCTGCTGCCGTCGTCCGACGGGCGGCTCAGCATGGCCAGGCGGGTGCCGCTGGGCGTGGTGGGGGTGATCTCGCCGTTCAACTTCCCGCTGGTGCTGTCGATCCGCGCCGTGGCGCCGGCCCTGGCGGCCGGCAACGCCGTGGTTCTCAAGCCCGACCCTCGCACGCCGATCAGCGGCGGCTTCCTGATCGCGCGATTGTTCGAGGCCGCCGGCCTGCCGGAAGGCCTGCTGCACGTCCTTCCCGGCGACGCCGAGGCTGGCGACGCCATGTGCCGCGATCCCAACATCGCCATGATCGCCTTCACCGGCTCGACCGCCGCCGGCCGCAAGGTCGGCGAGGTGGCGGGCGCGCACCTGAAGAAGGTGGCCCTGGAGTTGGGCGGCAACAACGCCCTGATCATCCTCGACGACGCCGATCCGGACGTGGCCGCGTCCAACGCCGCCTGGGGCGCGTGGCTGCACCAGGGGCAGGTCTGCATGACCACCGGACGCGTGCTCGTCCAGCAGGGGCTGCACGACACGGTGGTCGAGCGGCTGGTCGCCAAGGCCGCTCATCTCCCGGTCGGGGATCCGACCAGCGGCCGCGTCGCCCTGGGCCCGCTGATCTCGCAGCCGCAGATGGACCGTGTCCGCGCCATCGTCGCCGATACGGTGGCGGCCGGCGCGACCCTGGCGGCCGGCGGACCCGGCGAAGGGCTGTTCTTCCCGCCCACGGTCCTGACCGGCGTGCGGCCCGGGATGCGCGCCTTCGACGAGGAGATCTTCGGCCCGGTGGCCGTGGTCACCGCCTTCGAGGATGACGCCGAGGCCGCGGCGCTGGCCAACCAGGGCGACTATGGCCTGTCGGCGGGGATCATAACCGGCTCGGTCGGGCGGGGCATGGTGTTGGGTGAGCAACTCAAGGTCGGTCATCTGCACATCAACGACCAGACCATCGAGGCCGGCCCTCATTCGCCGTTCGGCGGCATGGGGGCGTCGGGCAACGGCAGCCGGATCAGCGGTCCGGCCAATCTCGACGAATTCACCACTTGGCGCTGGACCACGGTTAAGACCGCGGCCACGCCCTATCCCTTCTAGTCCCGCGTCCCGCCTGACCCTGGTCGAGCGGGACGCCCTGGTTCTACAGTTTCCGTCCTCGCAGGATCCTCGCATGCAGATCACCGCCGCCGTCCTTCGCAGCCGCTCGGGTCCCTTCGGCCTGGAGACCGTCGAGCTGGAGGAGCCTCGCGCCGGCGAGGTGCTGGTCAGGGTCGTGGCCACGGGGGTCTGCCATACCGACATGGTCATGCGCGATCAGGACCTGCCGACGCCCCAGCCGGTGGTGCTGGGACACGAGGGGGCCGGGGTCGTCGAACGGGTGGGACCCGGGGTCACCAAGGTCGCGCCCGGCGACCATGTGGTGATGACCTTCAATTCCTGCGGAACCTGTCCATCCTGCCACGACCATGCCCCGACCTATTGCCACGAGTTCTTTCCGCGCAACTTCATGGGCGCGCGGGCCGACGGCAGCTCGGGCCTGTCGCGCGAGGGCGAGACGATCCACGCCAACATCTTCGGCCAGTCCTCGTTCGCCACCTTCGCGCTGTGCCACGAGCGCAACGCGGTGAAGGTCTCCAAGGACGCGCCGCTCGAGATCCTCGGCCCGCTGGGTTGCGGGGTCATGACGGGGGCGGGCGCGGTGATGAACGCGCTGAAGGCGCCCGCCGGGCGTTCGCTGGCCGTGTTCGGCGCGGGGGCCGTGGGCCTGAGCGCCGTCCTGGCGGCCAAGGCGTCGGGCGTCGGTCCGATCATCGTGGTCGACATCAATCCCGACCGGCTGGTCCTGGCGCTGAGCCTGGGCGCCGACCACGCGCTGGACGGTCGAAGCGAGCCGGTGGTCGAGCGGATCCAGGCGATCACGGGCTTCGGCGTGGACTATTCGATCGACACCACGGCCAATCTGAAGGTCATGCGCCAGGCGATCGACGTGCTGGCGCCGCGTGGAACATGCGGCCTGGTCGGGGCCTCGAAGATGGGCGACGAACTGGCGCTCGACGCGGTGGCGCTGATGAGCGGGGGCCGGACGGTACGCGGTGTGGTCGAGGGCGACGCCGATCCCGACACCTTCATCCCCGAACTGATCGACCTGTACCTTGCCGGCAGGTTCCCCTTCGAAAGGTTGATCGCCTTCTATCCCCTGGAGCGGATCAACGAGGCGGTGGCCGACGGCGAGGCCGGTCGGGTGATCAAGCCCATCGTGCGCATGGGCTGACGAGCGCCCTCGCATCCATCGGCAAACGGACCCGGCGGCCCGACCCGACCCGGCCGGGTTTTCCTTTCACAGATCCAGCACCAGGACCGGCGACCGCGCGCGCGAGCAGCAGGGCGTGAACTGGGTGTTGGCGGCCTTTTCTTCGTCGGTCTGGAAGAGATCGCGATGGTCGGGCTGGCCATCCAGGACCGGCGTCAGGCACGTGCCGCAGACGCCCTGTTCGCAAGACAGCGGTACGAAGACGCCGGCGTCCTCCAGCGCCTGGGCGGCGGTCTGGTCCGGGCGGACCTCGATGAGCTGGCCCGTACTGGCGATCCGCAAGGTGAATGATCCGGCCCCGGCGTCCACGGGCGCGGCCGCGAAGGATTCCTGGTGGATCTGGTCCGGCGCCCAGCCGCGGGCCCGGGCGCCTTCGACCACGAACTGCATGAAGCCCCGCGGACCGCAGACATAGAGGTGACGCGTCGGCGCCGGGTTGGCCAAGGCCTGATCCAGGTCCAGCCGCGTCTCCGGCGCGGCGTCGAAATGGCGATGCAGCTGGGCGGGGAACAGGGCGCTCGCCTCGTCGAGGAACGCCGCGCGGGTGGCGTCGCGGGCGCAGTAGTGCAGGGCGAAAGCCTTGCCCAGCGCGGCCAGGCGGTGGGCCATGGAGAGGATGGGCGTGATCCCGACGCCGCCAGCCAGCAGGACGAAATCGTCGCCGTCCTCGTCCAGGGAAAACAGGTTGCGCGGCGGGCCGATCCGCAGGGTCGCGCCCTCGCGCAGGGCTTCGTGAACAGCCGCCGAGCCGCCCCGTGACGCCGGATCGCGCAGCACCGCCACCCGGTAGTGCTCGCGCCGGGCCGGGTCGTTCGATAGCGAATATTGGCGAATAAAGCCGTTCGGCAGCATCAGGTCGATGTGCGCGCCGGCCGTGAACGGCGGCAGCGGCGCGCCGTCGAGCGCCACGAGGTCGAGGCGCACGATGTCCTGGGCGATCGTGGCGCGGGACGCCACGCGGACCTCGATCATGACGCCTCCGGCGACGGCGCGGCACGGGAGGCCTGTTCGGCCGCGATGGCCTTGTCGATCAGCATGCGCGAGCGCACCCCGCCGGCGTCGATGTTCAGTTTCAGCAGGCGACGGTCCGGATGGAGCAGCAGGTTCTGCTGTTGCCGCTCCAGCATCTCCAGGTCCTCGGCGAAGATCTTGCCCTGGCCCTGGCGGATGGTGTCGGTCAGGGCCGCGTCGGTGACCGCGAAGCTGCGGGCCATGCCCCAGAAGTACCAGTGCGAGGTTTCGGTTTCCGGGGTGATGAAGTCGACGACGACGCTGGAAGCCTTCTTGTCGGGAGGAGCGCCGTGGCCGCCGTTTCCTTCCAGCGCCACGCCGACCTCGATCATGACGTGGCTCGGCAGGGAAAAGCGGCAGATCTGCCAGCGGTCGACGACGGCGTCTTCCGGAAGGCCCGCGCCGCGCAGGCCCATGCGCCAGAAGGGCGGGGCCGAGATCTTCTCCATGAAGCGGCTGGTGACGACCTCTTCGCCGTCGAGGCGCGTGGTCACCGGGGCCTCGTCGATCTCCTTCTGGCCGATGCTGCTGGCGTGAACATAGGTCTCGTGCGTCAGGTCCATCAGGTTGTCGACCATCAGGCGATAGTCGCAGGCGATGTGGTAGAGGCCGCCGCCATAGGCCCAGTCCGGGCTCTCGGCCCAGGGCAGGGGATGCAGCTTGGCGGGATCGGCCAGCTCGGCCTCGCCGGGCCAGACCCAGATGAAGCCATAGCGCTCCAGCGCGGGAAAGGTCCGGATGGGCGGGAAGCCGGCCACGCGCTGGCCCGGCATCGAGGTCGCCCGGCCTTCGCAGCCCATGGTCAGGCCGTGATAGCCGCAGACCAGTTCGCCGTCGCGCACGAAGCCCAGCGAAAGGGGCGCGCCGCGGTGCGGGCAGAAGTCCTCAAGGGCCACGACCTGGTTGGCCTTGCCGCGGTGGAACACCATCCGCTCGCCGCAGATCCGCCGGCCCAAGGGTTTTTCGGCGATCTCGTCGGGCGTGCACGCGACGTACCAGGCGTTGCGCGGCCAGGGCGCGGCCTTCGCCGCCGTCTCGGGAGCCATCGTCGTTTCCTCGCACCATTGTTTTCGGCTTCGGCCTATTGGATCCAATTTTCACCGCAAAAGCGACGGCGTCAAGAGATTGGATCCAATTGTGAGCTTGTGGAGGCTTGAGCCCGTCCGCTAGGGTCGCCGCATGGAGACGCCGCGCATGAAGCCGGGCCAGCGCGTGATGATGGCCCTTCGCAAGATGATCGCCTCGGGCGAGATCAAGAGCGGCGAGCGCATCGCCGAGATCCCGACGGCCGCCGCGCTGGGCGTCTCCCGCATGCCGGTGCGCACGGCCTTGCGGACCCTGGAGCAGGAAGGTCTGGTGGTGCGGCTGGGCGCCCGGGGCTATGCGGCCCGCGGCGTGTCCGGCGCCGCGATCCGTGACGCCATTGAGGTCCGGGGCGTGCTCGAGGGGTTCGCGGCCCGCCGCCTGGCCGAGCGCGGCATGCCTCCCGAAACGCGGGCGCGGCTGGCCATGCTGATCGAGGAGGGCGAGGCGCTGTTCGCGGCGGGCCGGCTGAGCATCGAGGACCTGGACCGCTACGGCGCCTACAACCTGGCTTTCCACGACATCCTGGTCGCCGCTTCCGGCAACGCGGCGGTGGAGACCGCCCTGGCGCGGAACAGCTTCGAGCCCTTCGCCGGCGCCGGGGCGATGGCGCTGGACCTTGCCGACCTGGTCACCGAATACGGCCATCTCCTGGCCGCGCATCGCCAGCATCGGGCGGTGTTCGAGGCGATCGAGCGCGGCGACGCCGAGATGGCGGAACGGATCATGAGGGACCACGCCCTGGCGGCCGTCCGCAACGCCAAGGTCTTCGAGGCCGCGGCCGGCGCGGGTTTCCCGCTGGCCGCCATGCGGACGATTCGCTCTGATTGATGATCAGGCCTGGCGAGGGTTTTGAGGTCGAGGCCGGTGGGCTATAAGGTATCTAGGGATACAGTTTGCTTGGCGTCCTAATTTGGACCGACGCGGGGGAGCATGGAAGAGATCACGGCTTTCGGAGCGTTGGGCGAGAGGCTGGGATTGCAGCTCCACTACGCGGACGTGCGCGTCATGGCGGGCCTGACGGCGCGCCTGGCGCCGCTGAAGGTCACGCCGGCGCGGGCCACGGCGATCGTCTATATCGCGCTGCACGCCGGGTGCGACCAGACAGCCTTGGGGCGCGCCCTGGGTGTGAACCGGGCCAGCATCGTGAAGGCCGTCGACGAGCTGGAGGTGCTGGGCGCGATCCAGCGCCGCCCTGGTCGGGATCGTCGAACAAACGCCCTCCACCTGACCGCCGTCGGCGAAACCCTGCGCCAACGGATCGAACAGGAGACCTTGGCGCATGACCGGGAAGCGTTCGCGAGCCTGACGGCGGCGGAGCGCGTCGAGTTCAGCCGGCTGCTGGCGAAGCTCCGATCGGCGGAGGTCCGTCCTGTACCGACGTGATCGGACCCGCTGAGCGCGCCGGGCGGTGAGGGGGCGAGACGCCAGCCGCTTCTCCTCGTCCTGTCGCCGTTCCATCGGCGGCTTCGTCATGTGCGAGGCCCGCCCCCGAGCCTTTCGGGGGCTTCGCGCTCGACGACCGGCCAGGAGCGCTGAGCCGGCCGCAAGCGCTCATAGAGGCGCGACAGCCGCAGCACGCCCAGGTCGTCGAACCGCCGGCCGACGATCTGCAGGCCGATGGGCAGGCCGTCGGCGGTGTAGCCGCAATTGATCGAGGCCGCCGGCTGTTCGGTCATGTTGAACGGAACGGTGAAGCCGATGTGCTCGAAAGGACGGGCCGGATCGTTGGTCGGGGAGGGCAGTTCGGCGGCGAAGGCCGGCATGGGCGCGGTCGGCGACAGGACGAAGTCGAAGGGCTGGAACGCCTCGGCCCCCGCTTCCCGCATCCGGTGGATCTGGTGAAAGCCGCGATAGACCGACAGGCCGTCCGCGTCCTTGGCCGCCCGCGCCCAGGCGTCGATATAGGGCAGAACGCGCCCGGCCCTGTCCGGCGGCAGGGCGCTGATGTCGTTCCACGATCGGACGCGCCAGAAGAGGTCGAGGCCGTCGAGCATCTCGCGGGTCAGGAACGGGGCGAAGGGTTCGACGATCGCGCCGTGGGCCTCCAGCAGACGGGCGGCGGCGGTGACCGCCTCGACGACCTGGGGCTCGGCCCGCGCCCCGGCGCCGGCGTCGAGCATCAGGCCGATGCGCAGGCCCTTCGGATCGATGTCCAGGTCCATCCAGGCGATGCTGGCCGGCGGCAGGCTCATGTGGTCGCGCCAGTCCGGCGCGCTGAGCACGCTCATCATCAGGGCGGAGTCGGCCACGGTGCGGGTCATCGGGCCGGCGACCCGGCCGATATAGGGCGGGTCGATGGGGATGCGGCCGTTGCTGGGCTTGAGGCCATAGACGCCGCACCAGCCGGCGGGCAGGCGGATCGACCCGCCGATGTCGGTGCCAAGGTGCAGGGGGCCGTAGCCGGCGGCCGCGGCGCCGCCCGCCCCGGCGCTGGAGCCGCCCGGCGTCCTGTCGGTGTTCCAGGGATTGCGCGACAGCCTGTGGAAACTGGACAGCCCGGACGACAGCATCCCGAAATCCGGCGAGGTGGTCTTGCAGAAGATCACCGCCCCGGCCTCGCGCAGCCGCGCCGCCGGCGGCGCGTCGGCGGGCTCGGGCGTCAGGTCGGTCGCGGCGCTGCCCAGGGGCTTGGCCACGCCCCTGGTCGCGATCAACTCCTTGACGGTCGCCGGCACGCCGTCCAGCGGGCCCCTTGGCGCGCCCCGGGCCCAACGGGCCTCGGCCGCGCGCGCCTCGTTCAAGGCCGCCTCGGGATCCAGCGCCCAGGTGGCGTTGAGGCGCGGCTCCAGCGCCTCGACCCGGGCCAGGACCGCCGTCATCACCTCGACGGGCGAGGCGCGCCGGTTGCGATAGAGCGTCAGCAGCTCGACGGCGGACAAATCCGGCAGGTCGGTCATGGAAACTCCGGGACGCGGAACTCGAGGCCCGGCCAGCCTACAGTCGCCCGCGCCGCCGCGAAGTCGTTTTCCGCCCGCTGGCAGGTCGTGTCGGCTAAAAGTCGTGGCGCGTCGAATCTTCGAAGGGTGGCTGCCTTGTATCGTCCTGGACCTCGCAACCTGATCACCGACGTTCCTGGACTGAGCGTGGGAAACGCCACCGACGAGACGGTGCGCAGCGGCGTGACCGTCGTGCTGTGTCCGGGCGGCTGGACGGCGGGCGTCGATGTGCGCGGCGGCGGACCCGGCGTGCGCGAGACCGAGACCCTGTCGGCCGAGAACGGCTATGCCCGGGCCCATGCGGTGGCGTTGTCGGGCGGTTCGGTGTTCGGCCTGGGCGCGGCCGACGGCGTTGTCGCGGCGCTGTCGGCGAAGGGCGAGGGTCTCCTGGTCCGGCCCGGCGCCCCCGCCGTGCCGATCGTGCCCGGCGCGGTGCTCTACGACCTGGCCAACGACGGCGACAAGGCTTGGGGGCTGGACCCGCCGTATCGCGGGCTGGGCGCGCGGGCCGTCGACGCGGCGGGCCGGGATTTCGAGCTCGGCGCCCAGGGCGCCGGACGAGGGGCGCGGGCGGGACTTGTCCAGGGCGGGCTGGGTTCGGCCTCGCTGGACCTGGGCGAGGGCCTGGTGGTCGGCGCCCTGGCGGCGGTCAATCCGGTCGGTTCGGTGTTCATGCCCGATGGCCGGACCTTCTGGGCCTGGCCCTTCGAGATCGACGGCGAGTTCGGCGGCCGTGCGCCCAGCGGCCCCGCCGGCGCGATCGAGCCGATGCCCGACGACTCGCGGCTGGCGGGGCAGGGGCGTTTTGCGCCGGGCGCCAACACGACCCTGGCGGTGGTGGCGGTCAACGCCGCCCTGACGGCCGGAGAGTGCAAGCGCGTGGCGATCATGGCCCAGGACGGCCTGTCCCGCGCCGTCCGGCCGGCCCACACGCCGTTCGACGGCGACGTGGTGTTCGCCCTGGCCTCGGGCCAGATCGACCTGGGGCCGGACGAGCGCCTGCGCCGCATCGCCCGCATCGGCTCGGCGCTCGCCGACTGCCTGGCCCGGGCGATCGCGCGCGGGGTCTATCTGGCCAAGGGCTAGACAGTCGGTCGCGCCTCAGGCGCGGCCCCCTCCGGCCCTCCGGGCCACCTCCCCCTGAGGGGGAGGATCTACGCCGTGCAGTTGCTCCCCCTCTGGGGGAGCTGTCGGCGAAGCCGACTGAGGGGGCCTTTCGCGGACACGGCTCTTCGGCCTCGGGCTTTCGCTGGCGAGGGGATGGGGAGGCGCGGACCGGTCCGGGCCGAGCCCGGATGACCGTGAGGTTTAGAGTTTGCGTTTCGGCTAGACCTGACCGCTCCGCGGAACCGTTTGTCTCGAGGGACGGCGACTGAGGGCTTGTTTCATCCCG
>NZ_JBWKPX010000020.1:44387-93762 GCF_059418465.1 Caulobacter sp. GW821-FHT09A05 | reverse complement strand
TCAGGTCTAGCCGAAACGCACACACTAAACCTCACGGTCATCCGGGCTCGGCCCGGACCGCTCCGCGCCTCCCCATCCCCTCGCCAGCGAAAGCCCGAGGCCGAGAAATCGTGTCCGCCGGGAACGGCCTCAGGCCGCTGGACGCGCCTCCAGCCCCGCCACGCCCGACGAGTCCACGACCTCCGGCGCCTTGCCGTCCAGGGTGTCGACCAGCGTGCGCTTGAAGGTCCAGTCCCTGGCGTTGGCGATGCGGCCGCCGGTCTGGGCGTCGAGGTCGAGGTTGTCGAAGGCGAAGCGCTCCAGCGGCGCCTCGGGAAAGGCGGCGACCTCGAAGGCGGTCTTGGCGCCGATGGCCTTGATGTCGCTGACCCGCACGTCGCTGAGACGGGCGCGGCCGCGCTCGGGCGGCACCGGCTGGGTCATTACCCGCCAATAGTCCGGCACGCTGGTCATGCCCTCGGGAATAGTCGCGTAGCTGTAGCTGGGGTTCCAGTTCAGGTTGACGCGGAACACCGTGAAGACGTCCTGCAGGCGCAGGTCGCGGATGTCGATGTCGCGGATCACCCCGCCGCGGGTGTGGGCCGACTTGAACAGGATGCCGACCGGCGTGGGGTGCAGCACGGTCAGGCCCGAGACCTTGATATCGTGGAAGCCGCCCGAGGTCTCGCTGCCGAAGGTGATGCCGGCCGAGGCGTCGCGGATCACGCAGTCGCGGATCGAGACGTTGTAGGTCGGCCGCGCCACGCGCAGCCCGTCGGCGTCGCGGCCGGCCTTGAGGCACAGGGCGTCGTCGTTGCAGGCCACGTCGATCCGCTCGACCAGCACGTCGTGCGAGGAGTCGATGTCGACGCCGTCGGTCGAGGGGCCGCGCCCGCCTTCGTTGTTGCGGATCTCGAGGTCGGCGACGTGGATGTCGTGCGAATAGCAGACATGCACGGTCCAGAAGCCGGCGCGGCGCAGGCGGGGGCCGGCCAGCTCGACCTTTTCGGAGTCGAAGATCTGGATCAGGCGCGGCCGCTTGCAGTCGTAGTCGGCGGCCCAGCGCAGGCCCTTGGGGTCGTACTTGCGGCGCAGGGCCCAGTAGCTGTCCCAGAACACCTTGCCGTCGCCGTCGATCGTTCCGTCGCCGACGATGCGGACGTTCTTCTGCCGGTGGACATTGATCAGGGCCGCCGGCCAGGTCAGCTCGATTCCGGCGACCCGGGTCGGCAGTTCGGGATAGTCGGCCAGGTTCTGCGAGCCGAGGATCGTCACGCCCCTGTCCAGCCGCAGGGTGACGCCGGACTTCAGGAACAGCGAACCGGTCCGGTAAACGCCGGGCTTGAAGGCGACGGTCCCACCCGTCTTGGCGGCCTCGTCGATGGCGGCCTGGATGGCCCGGGTGTTCAGGGTCCTGCCGTCGCCGACGGCGCCATGGGCGTTCGCATCGACCGCGCGGTCGGCGGCCAGGGCCAGGGTCGGGGCGGCGGTGGAGACCAGGCCAAGCTGGAGGAGGGCGCGTCTGTGCATCACTGAAATCTTTCAATATCCGATGTCATCCTGGGCGTAGCGAAGACCCGGAATGACAACCTTTTGGGATGGATGGCGCCCGTCATCGCCCCACCGTGAAGCTGTAGGCGCCGGACCCGACCTCGATCACCGCGATCGCGTCCGTCCGCTCGGCAATCCGCGCCGCCCGGCCGCCTTCGCGGATCATGGCGCCGCGCCCGGCCGGCAATTCGACCCGCGCTCTGGTGTTGGCCGGCGCCACCAGGTCCAGCCGCAGGCCGTCCGTCGTGATCTTCCAACCGCAGGAAATCCGACCAACCACGCTGTCATAGTCCGCCGAGGCGCTGGCCACGCGCGGATCGACCAGCGGCCGGACGGCGATGGTCTTGAAGCCGGGCTCCAGGGCGTCGATGCCGATCACCCGCCGCCAGACGAAGCCGCACACCGCGCCGAACGCATAGTGGTTCAGCGAGCCGGTCACCACGCCGTCCTTCATCCCGTCCCAGCGCTCGAACACCGTCGTCGCCCCCTGGCCGACCTGATAACCCCAGGACGGCAGGCCGGTCTGCAGCAACAGGCCATAGGCGAGGTCGGCGTGGTCGTGGTCGGCCAGGGCGTCGAGGATGTAGGGCGTGCCGATGAAGCCGGTCGACAGCTTCACGCCGCGTCGCCGGATGTCGGCGGCCAGCCGGCCGGCCGAGGCCGCGCGCAGGGCCGGCGGGACCAGGCCGAAGCGCAGCGCCAGGACGTGGCTGGTCTGGCTGTCGTTGCCGACCCCGCCGTCCGGCCGCACGAACTCGCGGACGAAGGCCGCGCCGATGGCGGCGCGCAGGGCCTCCAGCCGCGTGGCGTCGCCGGCTCGGGCGCTGGCCCGGGCCATCTGGGCCAGCAGGTCGGTGGACCAGGCCCAGTAGGCGGTCGCGACCAGTTCCTTGGGCGTGGTGACGTCCGACCGGCTCCGGGCGTCGACCGACAGCCAGTCGCCGTAGTCCATGCCCCGGCCGTGGCGCCAGACATGGTCGGGATTGGTCGCCAGCAGCCGGCGGCTCCAGCGGTCCATGGCCGTCCAGTTCTCGTCGATCACGGCGGTGTCGCCATACCGCCGCCAGACCGTCCAGGGCAGGATGACGGCCGCGTCGGCCCAGCCGGGGGTGTTCTGGCCCAGGGCCCAGAACGGCGCGGTGTCGGGCATCTCGCCGGTCGCCGACTGGCCGGCGCGGATGTCGCCCATGAACCGCCGGGTGAAGGCGTCGACATCCATGTTGAAGGCGGCCGCGTCCCAGAAGATCTGGGCGTCGCCAGTCCAGCCCATGCGCTCGTCGCGCTGCGGGCAGTCGGTGGGCACGCCCAGGAAGTTGCCGCGCTGGCTCCACAGGGTGTTGCGCCAGAGGGCCTGGATCAGCGGGTGGTCGATCCGCGCCGCGCCGGTCAGGGCGGCGTCGCTGTGCAGGACCACGCCCTCGACCGCGTCGGCCGAGAACGCGCCAGGCCAGCCGGTGACCTCGACATAGCGGAAGCCGTGGAAGGTGAAGCGCGGCGCGAAGGTCTCGCCGGCCGGGTCGCCGCGCAGGATGTAGGTATCGGTCTGCAGGGCCCGGCGGTTCGAGGTGGTGTTCAATGTCCCGTCCGGGCGCAGGGCCTCGGCGAAGCGCAGCCTGACGGTCGCGCCGGCGGGTCCCTCGACCCTGATCCGGCACCAGCCGGCGAAGTTCTGGCCGAAGTCGAGGACGCGCACCCCGGGCGCGGGCTCGTCGACCTTGCGGACCTTGAGGGTCTGGATCGGCCGGATCGGCGGGGCGACATGAGCCGCCAGGCGGCACGGCGGCGTCTCGCCCAGGCGGGCCGGGGACCAGCCGCCGTCATCGAAACCCGGGGCGTCCCAGCCCGGCTGTTCGAGACGCGCGTCGCAGGTCTCGCCGTCATAGATCTCCGACAGCACGATCGGCGACGGCGCCAGGCGCCAGCCCTGGCCGTCGGTCTGGATCCGTGTGCGCGTCCCGTCCGTATGCTCGATCGCCAGCAGGGCCGAGAAGCGGCGCGGCGGCGGGCCGAAGGCGTAGCGCAGGTCCAGGAAGCCGAACGGACTGGCGAACCAGCCGTCGCCGACGATCGCGCCCAGCACGTTGTCGCCCGTCCGCAGCAGGTCGACGACGTCGTAGGTGCGATAGAGAGCGCGGGTGCGGAAGTCGGTGGATTCCGGCGCCAGCACCCCGTCGCCGACCTTCCTCCCGTTCAACCGCGCCTCGTACCCGCCCAGGGCGGTGGCGTAGAGCCGGGCGCGGGCGACGGGCCTGTCCAGCCGGAAGGCGCGGCGCAGCTGCACCGCCGGTCCGGTCACCCAGGGATGGCAGGGCGGGTCGACCCGCGCCGGGACCGCCTTGGGCCAGGCGGTGTCGTCATAGGCCTTGGCCTTCCAGTCTCCGGGGGCGTCCAGGATCGTGCGCCAGCCGTCCCTGGCGTGGATGCGAACCTCGCGGCCGTCGGCCGGGGTCAGGCGCAGCATGGCCGCCAGGGCGCCGCCGATCACCGGGCGGGGTTCGTCCAGGCGCAGGCCGACCTCGACGGCCAGGACGTGCGGACCCGGCGACAGGTCGGGCAGGGCGAAGCTCGGACCCTGGCCCCAGGCCGTGCGGTCGCCGGGGCGGATCAGCGACACGCCGTCCAGCCACAGGCCCGCCAGGTTGTCCTTGGCCGAGACCGTGACCTGCGCGGCCTTCACCCCTTCGGGCAGGTCGAAACGCCAGCGGAACCGGCGCGGCTCGGCGTCGTCGGTCTGGCCCCAGACCCAGCGGACGCCCTCCAGCCGCGCCTGGCGCATCGCCTCGGGTTCGGCCTCCAGCCAGCCGGCGGTCCAGTCGGCCGGGTCCAGCAGCCCCATCTCCCACCAGGCGGGGGCGCTGGGCCGCGCGGGCCGATCGCCCTGGATCCAGGCCTCCACCTTCCACCATCGGCGTTGGCCGGAGGTCAGGGACGGACCCTCGTAGGCGATGTCGAACGACCGGTCCGAAGCGACCTTGCCGCTGTCCCACAGCAACGGGCCGCCGGCGCGCAGGGCTTCGGGATTGGCCGCCACGGTCACCCGATAGGCGGTCTGGCGGATGTCGCGCGCCGCGCCGGCCTCGAGAGTCCAGGAGAACCGGGGCCTTCGATTGTCCAGGCCCAGCGGGTTTTCCAGATAGTCGACGCGGGGCGTCGCGACCCGAACCCGCGGCGTCGCGGCCCGGGCGGCGGTGATCGACACCCCCGCGCCCAGGCCGGCGGTCGCCAGCACCTGGCGGCGGTCCAGGCCTGACCGGGAGCGAGCGGCGGCCATCGGCTATTTCGCTGGATCGAACGACGGCTTCTGGGCCTGGACATAGGCCTCCCACTCGGCGCGCGAGTGGAAGTCCAGCCCTTTGTCCCAGGCCGCGCCCATGTAGTAGACGAACGGCTTGCCCGGGGTGGCCTTCAGCAGCACCAGCCAGTCGCTGTCGGTCTCGACGACGTCGACGATCTGCTTCGGGTCCAGCAGCAGGGCCAGGCCCATGGTGCCCTTGTCCGGATCGGTGACGTCCCAGAACGTCGCCACGCCCTTGGCCTTGTCGATCGTGAAGGCGCCGGGGGTCTTGGCGGTGGGCTTCTTGGTGATCCCCACCGCCACCGTCAGCGGACCCTTCCGGTCGGACTGGAAGGTCGAGACCAGTCGCGTGAAGTTGGTCCCCATCGGCAGGGTGAAGGTGCGGCTTTCCCAGACCTTGCGATCCGTCCCCACCTGCCAGGGCGCGTAGTCGACCTTGAACGACGCGACGTCCGGCCCGTCCTCGAGGATCCTGTAGGACTTCCAGTTACGCGACACCCACAGCTTGCCGCCATCCCAGACGCCCAGGCCGCCGGCGCCGCGGAAAGTTCCGACGTTGTAATAGTCGATGCCCTCGCCATGATAGGCGTGCTGGTCGCCGGTGCGCAGCTGGCGGGTCATGAACGGCCAGCGGACGCTCTTGCCCCAGGCGTCGACGCCCGAGGTCGAGGGCGGCTCGGCCAGTTCCAGGGCAGGACCGTAGATGCGGTGGGCCGTGCGGTCGTTCTCCCACAGGATGTCGTCCAGGCGCTCGGGCGCGTAGCGGACGGTGGCCCGCGGCTTGTCCTGGCCGGCGGGCGGCGGGGCCATCCGGTAGATCATCTTCGGCGGCGTCGGCTGGCCCGGCGCGGCAGGCGGGACGGTGGCCGGGGCCAGGCCCGGGCCCTCGATGGCCGGATCATAGGCCAGGGCGGCCACGGCCTTCATCTCGGCGGCGTGGCGGGCGGTCTCCTCGGGCGAGCCTTGCACGGTGCGGGGCAGGGCGGGCGTCGGGGTGGTGGCGACGATGAACTCCGGCGCGTCCCGGGCCGGTTCGGCCAGGGGCAGGGCGGCCGCGGGCTTGCCCAGGTTCATGACCTCCAGCCCCGCCAGCAGGAACGCGCCCGTGCCGTAGGGGCCGATGTCGCCGGGAGCGGTGGCGACGGGCTGGTCGCCGGTCTTCTGCACCGCGCCGATCATGCCGTTTGGCAGCACCTGGGCCTCCAGCGCCGCCCAGCCCCTGGTCACGTGGGGGAGGTAGGTCGCCCGGTCGAGCACGCCGTGATTGATCCCCCAGGCCAGGGCGTAGACGAAGAAGGCCGAACCCGAGGTCTCGGCTTCCGGAAACTGGTCCGGCTGCATCAGGCTGGAGGCCCACAGGCCGTCGGCCCGCTGCAGGCCGGCCACCCGCTTGGCCATGGCCTGGAACGTCGTCACGTAGCGCGGGCGCGAGCCGTAGTTGGCGGGCATCGACTCCAGCACCCGCGCCATGCCGGCCATGACCCAGCCATTGCCGCGCGACCAGAACAGCTTGCGGCCCTGGTCGTCACGCCGATCAATGAAGCGTTCGTCGCGGAAATACAGGCTCTCGTCCGGATCGTAGAGGCGGGCGAAGGTGCGCCACCACTGCTTGTCCACGGCGTCCAGATAGGTCCTGTCGCCGGTCTGGGCGCTCATCCGCGCCAGGACGGGCGGGGCCATGAACAGGGCGTCGCTCCACCACCAGACCAGGTGTTGCGGGATCGGCGTGCGGGTCAGGTGCGGGACCGACCAGTCCAGCCGCTGACGCAGCGGCATGATCACGCCGGGCTGCGCGCGGCGGGCGTAGAGCTCCTCGTAGAGGTCGCCGATCGCCCATTCGTCGGCGTTCAGCATCAGCTTGGGCGAGCGCGATCCGCGCAGGCCGTAGTTGAAGTGCTCGGCCGCCTCGCTGAGGAAGACCAGGGTGTCGCGATCGTTGGTCACCCGGGCCAACCGCGCCGCGCCGACATAGTAGGTGGCCGACACCCAGTTGGACGACATCTCGCGCACCGCGCCGCCGGTGGAGACCGGGATCGGCTCGGCGCGCATGGCCTGGATCTGGGCGGCGTTGGCGCGGTTCAGCACCGCCAGCACCGCGTCGGGGGCGGGGATGGCGGCGGACTTGCTGGCGACGGCCGGCCGGGGAGCCGCAATGGCGGCCTGGGCGGCGATTCCCGACCCAAGCGTGACCCCGGTCAGGGTCGCGGCCACCAGGCGGGCCAGGGGCGAAGGGGGCTGGAACATCACGACTTTCCTCCGCGAAACGCCACTGCAACCGGTGTCATTTTCATTATATGGGCTTCTATGCCATAAAATGGTATTTGGCAAAAGCCGATCTGGGGCGCCATGGAGGGCGTCCGTTGGGCCCGGAGGCTCTCGGCCGATCCGTCGCCAACGTCGTTCCGGCGCACCTCTCGGCGAGCGTGATTTATCGAAACTAGACAACAGGCAAACCCACCGCCCGTCGTCGGCGCGTCCGCTGTTCAAGCGTGGTCTGGTAACCTGTTCGCGCAGGTCCGGGCGCATGCCCGTGCTTTCGTCTTGAAAAATATGGAAAGCAATCGCAACATGCGGGAACAATGATACCGGTGTCATAAAGAACGCCAAGCCCTGGGAGGGACGACCATGCGGAAATCATCCGGTTCCTTGCGCGCGCGCCTGTTCGGCGGCGGCGCCAGCCTCGGCCTGCTGCTGGCGATCGGCGGCGCGGCTCAAGCCCAAGCCCAGACCCAGGCCACGCCGCCGCCCGTCGAAGACGACAGCACGGTCGAGGCGGTCGTCGTCACCGGCTTCCGCAACAGCCTGGCCCAGGCGCTGAACGTCAAGCGCACCTCGGCGGCGGCGGTGGACGCCATCTACGCCGAGGACATGGCCAAGTTCCCGGACCTGAACCTGTCGGAATCCATCCAGCGCATCCCGGGCGTGGCGATCACCCGCGACGCCGGGGAGGGTCGACAGATCTCGGTGCGCGGCCTGGGCGCCCAGTTCACCCGCGTGCGGATCAACGGCATGGAGGCGCTGAGCACCTCCGGCGGCACCGACGCCTCGGGCGGCACCAACCGCGGCCGCTCGTTCGACTTCAACGTCTTCGCCTCGGACCTGTTCAACCGCATCACGGTGCAGAAGACCGCCTCGGCCGAGACCGAGGAAGGCTCGCTGGGCGCGACGGTCGACCTGCGCACGGCCCGTCCGTTCGACAAGCGCGGCTTCAACTTCGCGGTCTCGGGCAAGGAGGGCTACAACGACCTGGCCGACAAATATAACCCGCGCGCCGCCGCCCTGATCTCCAATACCTGGCGTGACGACACCCTGGGGGCGCTGTTCTCGATCGCCTATTCCAAGCGCGAACTGCTGGACGAGGGCACGAGCACCGTGCGGTGGCAGACCGGGACGGCGACCGCGCCGGGCTTCCGCAGCGTGAAGGGCGTGACCTGCGCGACCAACGCCGCCGCCTGCGCGGAGGCCAACGCCGCCGTCCACCCGCGCATCCCGCGCTTCGACTGGTACAAGAACAAGCAGGAGCGCCTGGGCGCGACCGGCTCGCTGCAATGGGCGCCCAGCGACAAGACGCTGTTCACGTTCGACATGCTGTACGCCGACTTCAAGGGCCAGCGGAACGAGGACTTCCTGGAGACCTTCACGCCCCAGACCGCCGGCGTCTGCACGGCCAGCTCGCCGGCCTCGTGCGGCATGAACCAGGTCGACGTGGTCGACTACACCATCGCCACGCCGCGCACCGGCTTCCCGGTGATGACCAAGGGCACGTTCAACAATATCGACCTGAAGACCGAGCAGCGGCACGACGAACTGGAGACCGAGTTCAAGCAGTTCACCCTCGACGGCGAGCACCAGCTGACCGACAAGTTCAAGATCCACGGCGTGCTGGGCTACTCCAAGTCCGAGTTCAAGAACCCGGTCCAGAACACCGTCCAGTGGGACCAGTACAACGTCCAGGGCTACAGCTACGACTACAGCCGCGGCGACGAGTATCCGACCATCACCTACGGCACGGGCGACACCGCCAACGCCGACGCCTGGACCCTGGCCGAGATCCGCATGGTCCAGGGCTTCGTCGACAACAGCTACAAGACCGCCCAGTTGGACGGCGCCTACGACTGGAACGACAACCTGAAGATCAAGGGCGGCCTGGCCTACAAGGCCTACCAGACCGACAGCGTCGCCCTGGCCCGCTCGAACGGCACCACCGCCAACGTCAATCCGGTGACCCTGGCGGCGCTGCGCAACATCCCGCGCTCGTCCTACGCCCAGACCATCGACGTCTCGAGCCTGAGCCTGCCGGCCGGCAATGTCAGCTCGTGGATCACGCCCGACCTGAACGCGGCGATCGCCGCGCTGCACATGAACGACCCCACCTACAACAGCGCCGTCACCACGACGCCGGGCACGGTGTGGGTCAGCCCGTTCAAGTCGACCTGCTTCACCACCGGCTGCGGCATGTACAATCTGGGCGTCGAGCCCAGCCTGGGCAGCAACTACACCGTCAACGAGTGGGACACGACGGGCTATCTGCAGGGCGACTTCAACTTCGACGCCTGGGGCGTGCCGGTGCGCGGCGACCTGGGGTTCCGCTACGTCCAGACCCGGCAGAAGTCGCTGGGCTACGGCGTCGTGCCGTCCACGGTCAACGGCGTGAACTACCAGACCATCTCGGCCTCGACCGCCTCGCGCAGCTACAACGACTTCCTGCCGGCCCTGAACCTGGTGATCGAGCCGACCGAGGACTTCCTGATCCGCTTCGGCGCGGCCAAGGTCATGTCGCGACCGAACCTCGGCTCGTTGACCCCGGGCGTCAACATCAGCACGGGCAGCACCAAGACCGTCACCTCGGGCAATCCGTTCCTGGATCCGTATCGCGCCAAGACCTATGACCTGGCGTTCGAATGGTACTTCCAGCCCCAGGCCCTGCTGTCGGCGGCGTTCTTCTACAAGGACATCTCGACCTTCGTGCAGAGCTACACCTCGGCCTTGTCGACCTTCGACAAGAACCCGTTCGGCCTGCCCGACAGCGCCGCGGTCGCCGCCTGCGGCACGACGCCGGGCTGCTCGCCCGACCTGCCAGTCTGGCAGTTCAGCACCTCGATCAACACCCCCGGCGGCCCGCTGAAAGGGATCGAGCTGAACTACCAGCAGCCCTTCACCTTCCTGCCGGCCCCGTTCGACAAGTTCGGCTTCCTGGGCAACATCACGCGGGTCACCTCGGAGGTCACCTACCTGACCTCGACCGGCGCGGTGGCGGCCAAGGGCCAACTGACCAACCTGTCGAAGACCTCGTACAACGCCACGCTCTACTACGAGGACTCCAAGTTCAGCAGCCGGATCTCGGCGGCCTATCGCAGCAAGTACCTGACGCAGATCCCGGGGCGTAACGGCTCGGACGTCGAGGGCACCAAGGCGACGATGAACATCGACGCCTCGGCCACCTACAACTGGACCAAGAACCTGGCCTTCACCTTCGAGGCGGTGAACCTGACCAACGAGATCCAGGACCAGTACTATGACTCCAGCCAGCTGGTGTCGTTCTACCACGAGACCGGCCGCGAGTTCTTCGTCGGCTTCCGCTACACGTTCTGACGACGATCCGGGGCGCGGCCTTGGCCGCGTCCCGACGTCCCCTGGGGACCGCCCATGTCGATGCTTCATGATCGCCGGAGCGTACTTTCGGCCGGCGTGGCCCTGGCGGCCCTGGCCGTCGGGCCGGTCCGCGCCGCGTCCCGGCCGGCCTTCGACGCGGTGCTCGACCGCGAGGAGCAGGGCCGGGGCGGCGCCAAGGGGTTCCGCACCGTGGCGGCGGCGCTCGACGCCGCGCCGGCCGACCGGACGCGGCCGTTCCGCATCCTGGTTCCGGCCGGAACCTGGCGCGAGCAGGTCGCCGTCACCAAGCCCAACGTCCACCTGATCGGCGAGGGGCGGGCGGCCAGCGTCATCGTCTTCGACGAATACGCCGCCGGCCGAAACCGTCCCGGCGGGCCGACCGAGATCGCCACGGTCACCGTCACCGCGCCCGGCTTCCGCGCCGAGCGGCTGACGATCGCCAACGACTTCGACTATCCCGGGCACATGCCGGCCGAGGTCGACTACGACCGCACCGGAGCCAGCGGCGCCCAGGCCACGGCCCTGAAGCTGGGCAAGGGCTCGGACCGGGCCTGTTTCGAGGACGTGGCCCTGACCGGCTGGCAGGACACCCTGTTCACCGACGCCGGCCGCAGCCTGTTCCGGCGCTGCCACGTCAGCGGCTGCGTCGATTTCATCTACGGCGCCGGCCGGGCGGTGTTCGACCGCTGCGAGATCCGCGCCCGCACCCGGCCGGGCAAGCCCTTCCATGGTTTCATCGCCGCCCCCGACACCGACCGGCGCCAGCGGTTCGGCCTGGTGTTCCTGGACTGCCGCCTGACCCGCGACGCCGACATGCCTGACCACACCATGGCCCTGGGCCGCCCCTGGCGCCACACCATGACCTTCCCGGACGGCCGCTACGGCAATCCCGACGCGGTGGGGCAGGCGGCCTTCGTCCGCTGCTGGATGGACGGCCACATCGTGCCGGAGGGCTGGTACCCGATGCACTACAATCTGAAAGGCGGTCGCCGCGCGATGCTGGAGCCCGAGGACGCGCGACTGTTCGAATACGCCAGCCGCGGACCGGGGGCGGGCAAGGCGTCGAAGCGCCGGCGCCAACTGACGACGGCGCAGGCGCGGGCCTACACGATCTCCACGGTGCTCGACGGTTGGACGGGTGGCGGCGCCTAGGCGGATGCCAGTTGAAGACGAGATTCCCACCCAAAACGGTTGTCATCCCGGAAAGCGCGCAGCGCTTGTCCGGGACCCAGGACAGCCGCAACGCATCGACCCAGTCCCCTGGGTCCCGGACAGCCTCTGCGAGGCTTCCGGGATGACAAATAATTGTAGCGTATGAATAATTTCGATCGTCTCAGCACGTAGCCTTCAGACTCAAGAGCTCTCCATGCCCGACACCGCATTGATCCGCCGCGACCTGCTGCTCGGCGCCGCCGCCAGCCTGGCCGCCGGTCCGGCCCTGGCCGCCGCCGGTCCCGCCGCCGTCGTCTGGACCTTCGACCGCCTGGACAGCATCGGCGGCGAGGTCACCCACGTCGAGGGCGCGCCGACCGTGATCGACACGCCCCTGGGCAAGGCGGTGCTGTTCGACGGCGTCGACGACGCCCTGTTCATCGACCGCCATCCCCTGGCCGGCGCGGCGACCTTCACCTTCGAGGCCTTCATCCGGCCGGACGGCGGCGTGTTCGCCCAGCGGTGGTTTCACCTGGCCTCGGACGAGCCGGTCCCCGCGCCCACGGCGCCGTCCAACACCCGGATGCTGTTCGAGCTGCGGGTGGTCGGCGACCAGTGGTACCTCGACGCGTTCGTCAATGGGCCGGGCTACAAGCAGACCCTGGTCGCTCCCGACAAGCTGTTCCCGATCGGCCGCTGGCGCCACGTGGCCCAGACCTATGACGGCGAGACCTACCGCGCCTATGTCGATGGCCAGCTGCAGGGCGAGGCGAAGATCGCCTTCACCCCGCAGGGACCCGGACGGGCCTCGGTGGGCGTGCGGATGAACCGTGTGGACTACTTCAAGGGCGCGATCCGCCAGGCCCGCTTCACGCCCGCCGCGCTGACGCCTGAGGCGTTCCTGAAGTTGCCGGCGGGGGTCTAGGGGCGATGCGCGGGGTCGGCCTCGGACGGAACGGATAGGGACAGACGCATGGCGCGAAGCGGGATCTGTTTCGGCCTGACGGCGACGCTGGCGAGCGCCTGCCTCGCCCCGCCGACCGCCCACGCGGAGGACCCGCTGCGCGCCGGCTTCGAGACGCCGCCCGCCGCCGCCCGGCCCCAGGTCTTCTGGCAGTGGATCAACGGCAACGTCACCCAGGAGGGCGTCCGCCTAGACCTGGAATGGATGAAGCGCGCCGGGATCGGCGGGCCGATCCTGTTCGACATCGGCTTCGGCTCGCCGCCCATCCCGCAATATGTCGAGCGTCGCATCGGCTACGGCACGCCCGAGTGGAAGGCGATGGTGCGCTATTCGGCCGAGCAGTCGCGCCGGCTGGGCCTGGACTTCGGCCTGGCGGCCGGCGGCGGCTGGAGCGAGACCGGCGGACCCTGGGTCACGCCCCAGCAGGCCATGAAGAAGCTGGTCTGGAGCGAGGCGACGCTGTCGGGCGGGGAGCCGCGCCACCTGCCGTCGCCGCCCGGCGTCAGCGGGCCGTTCCAGGACCTGCCGATCAGCGCCCGCTTCGCCGAGCCGCGGCTCTATCGCGACGTCAAGGTCGTGGCCTGGCGACTGCCCGAGGACGGGACGGCCGTTCCGGAGGCGGCTTCGAGCGTCGGCGCGGTCGATCCCGCACGCCTGTCCGACGGGGCCTACGCGGTCCCCGCCCTGGCCGCGCCGCTGGCGGGCGAGGGCTGGGTGACGCTGCGCTTTCCCGAGGCGGTGGTCATGCGGGCGGTGACGGTCGGGGTCGAGGGGCCCGTGCCCAAGGGCGTGGTCGAGGCCAGCGCCGACGGCGTGACGTTCCGCCCGCTGGCCGTCCTGCCCGGCGCGGCGCGCCAGGGCCTGCCGGTCCGCACCTTCGCCTTCCCCGCCACGACCGCCCGCGTCTTCCGCCTGCGCCTGGAGGGCGTCGACAAGCCGGTGGCCGTCACCGAGTTCGCCCTGCACGCCGACCCCCGCGTCAACCGCTTCGAGGACAAGGCCGGCTGGGGCGTGCTGGACGACTACGAGGCGGTGGCCACGCCGGAGGCGGGGGCGGGGATCCCGACCTCGGGCGTGCTGGACCTGACCGACCGCCTGCGGGCCGACGGGACGCTGGACTGGTCGCCGCCGCCAGGCCGCTGGCGCGTGCTGCGCCTGGGCTGGTCCCTGACCGGCCGCCGCGACACGCCCGCCTCCGCCGAAAGCCTGGGCCTGGAGGTCGACAAGCTGAACGCCGACCATGTGCGGGCCCACATGCGCGGCCTGCTGGATCCGCTGAAGGCGGAGTTGGGCGATCTCTACGGCAAGGGCGGGCTGGGCCTGGTGATCACCGACAGCTGGGAGGCGGGCCAGGCCAACTGGACCGAGGCCATGCCGGCCGAGTTCGCCAGGCGGCGCGGCTACGACCTGACGCCCTGGCTGCCGGCGCTGACGGGGCGCGTGGTGGGCGACGCGGGCGCCACCGAGCGGTTCCTGTGGGACTATCGGCGCACCCTGGCCGACCTGCTGACCGAGCATCACTTCGAAGAGATCGCCAGGGTGCTGCACGGCGAGGGGCTAGCCTACGCCGCCGAGGCGCCGGGCGTCGACCTGCCGACCACCGCCGACGGCCTGCAGGCCAAGGGCCGCGCCGACCTGCCGATGGGCGAGTTCTGGGTCTATCCCAAGGACAAGCCGCCGCCGGCCGCGCACCTGGCCGACATCCGTGAGGCCGCCTCGGCCGCCCACGTCTACGGCAAGCCGCTGGTCGGGGCCGAGGCCCTGACCACCCTGGGCGAGGAGCCCTGGCGGACCGGTCCCCGACAGGCCAAGCGCATCGTCGACCGCTACATGGCCGAGGGGGTCAATCACTTCGTCCTGCACACCTCGGCCCACCAGCCGTTCCTGGACCGCAGGCCGGGCATGACCCTGCGCCAGTACGGCCAGCACCTGTCGCGCAACGAGACCTGGGCCGGGGGTGAGATGCGCGCCTGGACCGACTACCTGTCCCGCAGCGCCTGGATGCTGCGCCAGGGCAAGCCGGGCGCCGACATCGCCTATTTCTATGGGGAGGGCGCGGCCGCCGGCCTGCCGCTGCTGGAGGGCGGGAAGGCGAACCTGCCGGCGGGCTACGACTTCGACTATCTGGACGCCGAGAGCCTGGTCCGGCGGATGTCGGTGGCGGACGGCCGGCTGGTCCTGCCATCGGGCGTGAGCTATCGCGCCCTGGTCATCCCGCGTCGCATCGACCGGCTGAGCCTGCCAGTGCTGCGCAAGCTGGAGGCCCTGGTCGCGGCCGGCGCCCTGGTGGTCGGCGAACGGCCGCTCGGCTCGCCCAGCCTGTCGGGCGGCGCGGCCGCCGACGCCGCGTGGCGGGCGCTGGCCGACCGGCTGTGGGACGAGGGACGGGTGCGGTCGGGCGAGGTCGGCCAGGTCCTGGCGAGCGCCGGGATCGCACCGGCCGTGCTGCCGTCGAACGGCGCGCTGGTCTGGACCCGCCGGATCCTCGACGACGGCGAACTCTATTTCGTCGCCAACCCCTCGGACCGGCCCGTCGAGGCCGAACTGAGCTTCCGCCTCGCGGGCAAGGCCCCCGAGATCTGGCGGGCGGACACCGGCGGGGCGACGCCGGCCGGCTATGCGATCGATGGCGGACGCACCCGGGTCCCGCTGGCCCTGGCCCCGAGCGACGCGGTGTTCGTGGTGTTCCGCCGGCCCGCGCCAGCCGCCAGCCGCCCCGCGCCCGTCTGGACCACCACGACCCTGGCGCGGATCGAGGGGCCCTGGACCGTCCGGTTCGCGCCCGGCCTCGACGCGCCGGCGGCGATCACCCTGGACGCGCTGGGCTCCTGGACGGAGCAGCCCGACCCCGGCGTCCGCTACTTCTCCGGCGCGGCGACCTACGAGAAGACCCTGAGCGTCCCCAAGGCCTGGCTCCGTCCGGGCGGGCGCGTCCTGCTGGACCTGGGCGAGGTGCGCGAGTTCGCGACCGTCACCCTGAACGGCAAGACCCTGCCGGTGCTGTGGAAGCCGCCGTTCGCGGTCGACGTCACCGACCAGATCCGGCCCGGCGAGAACCGGCTCGGCGTGCGGGTGGTGAACTTCTGGGCCAACCGGATGATCGGCGACCTCCAGCCCGGCGCGCGCAAGCACACCTTCGCGCCGATCCAGCCCTTCGAGCCGGCCTCGCCCCTGTCGCCCTCGGGACTGCTGGGGCCGGTGACGCTGCAGCGCCAGGAAAGCCGGTAACCGGTTTCCGTCCATCCTTGCCAGGCGTACTTATGGCCCTGGGCGGCGTCGCCCGGGCCGAAGAGGCGATGTTTGACGAGGTGGGGGACGGCTACGCCTACGAGCGGGGGGCACCGTCGCGATGCGCTGGAACGACGCCGCGCGGCGGCTGGCGTTGGCGGCGCGTCCGTCGGGATCCGGCATCGGGCCGGAATGAGCGGCGATCATGGGGATGGACGCGGTTCAATCCCCGTCGGCGCCGACGGAAACTCCAGCACGCTCAAGGTCCTGCAAAATAAGCAGCGTCACGACCGCCGCCGTGCCTGGACCCGCCCCATAATGGTCCCACCTGAAGGCATGGGGAGGGCGCACGTACGGCGACCGATGCGGCTTTTAGGGGTGGACGAGCGGGAAGGCTTGTCCGCCGTGTCTCCTCGGAGACATCCCGGGTCGGTCCGCGGCAGGTTCGCCTCAGTCGCGACGAAGCTTCGGCGCCCGGGACAGGCGGATCGAGCCAGCAGGCCCGGGCTGAAATCGCCCGGGCGGTCCGGAGAGGTCGTCAACTCTCCGCCCGTCGGGGGCCTCCATCGGAGCGGGTTAAAAATCCGCGACCCGAAGGCTTCCGGATAACGGTTCCACGCGAAGCGCTCGGACTTCGTCGAAACGGTAACAACATCAAAGCTACTCCGGGCGAGGCCCGGGCGCTTCGCACCCTTCCCATCCCATCGCAGCTTCGGCGCGTGAGCGTGAAACCGCGCGTGCGAAAGGCCCCCTCAGTCGGCTTCGCCGACAGCTCCCCCAGAGGGGGAGCATCTGCGTCGTGTTAGATCCTCCCCCTCTGGGGGGCGAAGGGCCGGAGGGGGCCTCGGGCGCCGGCGGCTAAGCCAGGGTCGGCCCGCGCACCTACGCGGTGTCGAATTACGAGTAATATTTTCGAATTCTAACGTTTTCTCTGCCGGGCGCGGTGATGTCGGCGGGGATGGCGAACCTCAAGGGAAATCGCCGACAATCACCGTCTGTTTCGCCAACATATGAAGCATGTATCTTCAATATGGGACCTGTGATTGACAGCGAAATGTCGCCGTGACACCGTCCGGGTGAAATTCGAAATCATTCGAAAGCAAGCGCCGCAGAGCGCGTTGACGGGAGGCGGCGTCTTGGCGGACCGGAGCGGGGGCTCGCGAAATGGTCCGCTGGTCGACACCGCTTCGGCCTGGCGCCGGCGCGCCCCGCCGTGCCCGGTGCGCATGCCGGGCGGCCAAGACAAGGCGCCGACCTGTCCAGGAGCATCCGCACCATGAAGCGCCCCCGCCTGATCGCCGCCGCCGTCGCGGTCGTGCTGGGTCTCGGCGCCCTATCGGCCCAGGCCAGGCCCGCTCAGAAGGCCGCCACGCCGGCGCCGGCGCCGGCCGCGGCCAAGAGCCGGGTGATGATGCTGACCGACATCGGCGGCGATCCGGACGACCAGGAATCGATGGTCCGCTTTCTGCTCTACGCCAACGCGTTCGACGTCGAGGGCCTGCTGGCGGTCAGCTCGCGCCACCTGCGCACCGGTGTCCAGCCGGAGCAGATCCGCGCCCGCGTCGCCGCCTACGGCCAGGTGCTGCCCAACCTGAGGGCCCACTCCAAGGACTATCCGGACGCGCAATTCCTGATGGACCGGGTCAAGGCCGGCAGCGGCGCGTTCGGCATGGCCGGGGTCGGGGAGGGCAAGGACACCGAGGCCTCGCGCTGGATCATCGCGGTGGTCGACAAGCCGGACCCGCGTCCGGTCTACCTGTCGCTGTGGGGCGGCGCGGTCGACCTGGCCCAGGCGCTGTGGACGGTCCGCGACACCCGTTCCGAGGCCGAGACGGCGGCCTTCGTCAAGAAGCTGCGGGTCTATTCGATCTCCGACCAGGACAACGCCGGCGGCTGGATCCGCCGCTACTTCCCCGACCTGTTCTGGATCACCAGCATCCACGCCCACCGACACTACAATCTGTCGACTTGGGGCGGGATGTCGGGCGATCGGTTCTACTATTTCGACGGCCCGGACTTTGGCCTGGTGTCGCGGGAATGGGCGCGGGAGAACGTGCGCAAGGGACCGCTGGGCGCGCTGTATCCGCTGCCCGAATTCATCATGGAAGGCGACACGCCCAGCTTCCTCTACCTGGTCCCCAACGGTCTGGGTTCGCCCGAGCACCCCGACTACGGAAGCTGGGGCGGCCGCTATGGGAAGGTGTCGGAATGGGACGGGCTGTGGACCGACACCAGTGACTTCGTGGTCGACGCCCAGGGCAAGCCGCACCAGGACAACAAGGCCACCATCTGGCGCTGGCGCGAAGCCTACCAGAACGACTTCGCCGCCCGCATCCAGTGGACGCTGCAGGAGTCCTACAAGGGCGCGAACCACAATCCGCGGCTGGTGCTGAACGGCGTGGACGGTCGCGAGCCGGTCGAGATCACCGCCCGGCCGGGCGACCGGGTCGAGCTGAACGCCGAGGGCTCACGCGATCCCGACGGCGACAAGGTCGTCTACAGCTGGTGGCAGTATCGGGAATCCGAGGCGGTGAACCGTTCGCCCGAGCTGGCCCTGCAGCGCGGCGACCCGATGCACACCCGCTTCACGGTTCCCCAGGTCAGCGAGCCCACCCGCTTCCACGTGATCCTCGAGGCCAAGGACGCCGGAACGCCGGCGCTCTACGCCTATCGGCGGGCGATCATCACCGTGGCGCCCAAGACATGAGCGCCCGGCCTGGCCCTGGCGGCGCTCCTGCGCGACCTCGATCGACGGGACGCCTGAGGGCGCGCTTCGGGCGAAGTCGTCCGGCTTTGAAACGGCGACCTTGATCGCGCCGCCGTCCCCCGCCTATGCAGGTGTTTTCGGCGTGGTTGCATCATGAGTCCCTCTCGTCCTCCGATCCGGCCAGCGGCCGAGCGCAACATCGCCTCGTACGCGGTGGACCTGGCCGCGGCGCTGGGCGCCCGCGCGGCCTTCACCCTGACGGGCGGCATGGCGATGTACCTGAACCGGGCGGTCTCGACCCATCCCGGGCTGACGGCGGTCTACAATCAGCACGAACAGGCCTGCGCCGCCGGCGCCGAGGGCTACGCCAAGGCCACGGACTACCGGGGCGCGGGCCTGGCGGTGGTCACGGCGGGGCCGGGCGTGACCAACACCATCACCAGCCTGTGCTCGGCCTATGGCGACAGCGCGCCCGTCATCGTGCTGGCCGGCCAGGTCAAGACGGCCGACATCGACAGCTTCGGAACGCGCACCCACGGCGCTCAGGAAGTCCGTTCCCGCGACCTGGTCAGCCCCTGCGTCAAGCGCTTCGTCCGCGTCTCCGCGGAAGGGTTCCGCGACGAACTGGTCGAGACCTTCGCCGAGGCCTTCACCGGCCGGCCGGGGCCGGTGTTCCTCGAGTTGCCGCTCGACGTCCAGAACCTGGTGATCGACTACGCGCCCGAGGACGTGCTGGCGGCGGTCGAGGCCGTGCGAGCCCGAGCAGCCGGCGCCGCCGACCCGTCCGACGCCGCCTCGCTGGCCGACGCCCTGACCTGGCTGCTGGGCGCCCAGCGGCCGCTGGTCTATGTCGGCAACGGCTGCCGCGTGGCCGGGGTCGGCGCGGCCGTGCGGGCGTTCCTGGAAAGCCACGGCGTGCCGGCGGTGTTCTCGTGGCTGTCGACCGACCAGCTGCCGGCGGATCATCCGCTGAACTTCGGCGCCCCGGGCGGCCTGGCGCCGCTGTCGGCCAACCAGATTCTCTACCAGGCCGATCGCGTGCTGTTCCTGGGCGCGCGGCTGGACCTGGGCACCACGGCCTTCCAGCGGCACGACTTCGGCGCCCAGGCGGAGCGGGTGATGGTGGACGTCGACGCCGGCGAACTGGCCAAGTTCGCGGGCCTGCCCAACACCCGGGCGCTGAAGGCCGACCTTTCCGCCCTGCCGGCCGCCGTCCAGGCGACCCGGGCCGCCTCCAGCGCCATGGCCGCCGACTGGCGCGCCTGGTGCGAGGCCCGCCGCGCCGAGTACCTGGCGGACGAGCTCCAACGCCTGACCGTCGACAGCCTGAACGTCTTCGGCGTGGCCCAGCGCCTGTCGGCCTGGTCAGCGGGCAAGGTCTTCGTGCCCACCGGCTCCGGTTCGGCGATCGAGGCCTTCATCCGCTTCTTCGCCCCGGGCGGGGACAGTCGCTGCTTCTTCGGCGCCTCGCTGGGCGCCATGGGCCTGGGCCTGCCTCAAGCGGTGGGCGCCGCCTTCGCCACCGACCGGCGGGTGATCTGCGTCGAGGCCGACGGCGGGCTGATGCTGAACGTCCAGGAACTGGCGACGCTCAGCCACTATGCGCCCAAGGGCTTCGTGCTCTTCGTCCTGAACAACGACGGCTACACCTCGATCCATGCCTCGCAGAACCGCCACTTCGGCGCCGTGGGCGGGGCGGGGCGCGAGTCCGGCGTGTTTATTCCCGACTACGGCCAGGTCGCCCCGGCCTTCGGCCTGCGTTACGTCCGTGTCGAGAGCCTGGCGGCCCTGGATGCGCTGCTGCCGACCCTGGACGCCGACGCCCCGCCGATCTTCGTGGACCTGATCATCGATCGCGCCGAGTCCCGGGGCCCCACCGTCAAGACGGTGATCTCGCCCGACGGCAAGCTGTCCTCGACCCCGCTGTCCGACATCCAATGGTAGCCGCGCTCCTGACCCGGCTGTTCTCGCTGGAGGGCAAGGTCGCCCTGGTCACCGGCGCGTCGCGGGGCATCGGCGCGGCCTTGGCCGACGGCCTGGCCGGGGTGGGGGCCAATGTCGTCGCCGTGGCCCGCTCGCCGGCGCCGCGCGACCGCTTCCGCCATCCGGTTCGCTATGTCGCCGCCGACGTGGCCGCGGGGCTGGACGCCCTGGTCGCCGAGATCGTCGCCGAGCACGGCCGCATCGACGTGCTGGTCAACGCCGCCGGGGTCAGCGTCTCGGCCGCGCCGGGCGAGGCCCTGGCCGCGTTCGACGCGACCCTCGACGTCAACCTGCGCGCCGCCTACGCGGCCTGCCTGGCGGTCGCGCCGCACATGGCGGCCAAGGGGGCGACCCGGGGCGAAGGCGGGGGCGGTTCGATCATCAACGTCACCAGCATCAACAGCCTGGTCGGCTTTCCCGGCAATCCGGGCTATGTGGCGGCCAAGGGCGGGCTGCGGCTGCTGACCAAGGCCCTGGCGGTCGACCTGGGGCCGAGCGGCGTCCGGGTCAACGCCCTGGCCCCGGGCTACATCCACACCGACATGACCGCCGCCAGCTTCGCCGATCCCGAACGCCACGCCGCCCGGGCGCGCCACACCTGCCTGGGCCGCTGGGGCGAGGTCGAGGACCTGGTCGGGGCGGCGATCTTCCTGGCGTCGGACGCGTCGTGCTACATGACCGGCCAGGACCTGGTGATCGACGGCGGCTGGACCGCCAAGGGGCTGACATGAGCGACCTGGCCCGCCGCATCGGCTTTATGCAGGGTCGGCTGTCGCCGCAGATCGACGGCAAGATCCAGGCCTTCCCCTGGCCCTATTGGCGCGACGAGTTTCCACTGGCCCAGGACCTGGGTTTCGCGCGGCTGGAATGGACGCTGGACCACGACGACCTGGCCGCCAACCCGCTGATGACCGCCGAAGGCCAGGCCGAGATCCTGGCTCTGTCGGCCGCGCACGGCGTGGCGGTTTCGTCGATCACCGGCGACTGCTTCATGCAGGCGCCGTTCTGGAAGGCCACGGGCGCGGGCCGCGCGGCCCTGGTCGAGGAGATGGCGACGGTAATTCGGGCCGGGGCGGCGGTCGGCGCGTCGATCGTGGTCGTGCCGCTGGTCGACAACGGCTCGGTGGCGACCCCGGCGGAGGAAGCGGCCCTGGCCGAGGGCCTGGCCGAGCTGACCCCGCTGCTGCGCCGGACCGGGGTGCGGATCGCCTTCGAATGCGACTATCCGCCGACCCAGTTGGCCCGGTTCATCGCGGCCTTTCCCGCCGACGCCTTCGGGATCAATTTCGATATCGGCAACAGCGCCAGCCTGGGTTGGGCGCCGGACGAGGAGATCCCCCTGATCGCGCCGCGCCTGGTCAATGTTCACGTCAAGGACCGGGTGCTGGGCGGCACAACCGTGCCCCTGGGCCAGGGTAACGCGGACCTGCCGACGGTGTTCAAGCTGCTGGCCAAGGTCGGCTACGACGGTTTTCTCATCCTGCAGACCGCCCGGGCCGCCGATGGGAACCACCTGGGCGCGGCGCGGGCCTATCGCGGCCTTGTCCTGGACCTGGCGGGCGGATCATGAACCTGGAGCTGGACGGCAAGGTCGCCCTGGTCGGCGGCGCCAGTCGGGGCATCGGCCTGGCGATCGCCAAGGCCCTGGCGGCCGAGGGCTGTACGGTGGTCCTGTCGGCGCGGGGCCGCGAGGGCCTCGACGCCGCCGTGGTCGAGGTGGGCGGCGCGGCCTGGGGGCAGGTCGCCGATCTGGCCAATCCGAAGGATTGCGAACGTCTGATCGCGGCCGTCGAAGCGCGATTTGGGCGGCTGGACATCTTGGTCGCCAATGCCGGCTCCGGCGCGTCGGTCGCGCCGGGCCGCGAGACGCCGGACGAATGGCGGCGGGTGATCGAGCTGAACCTGTTCACGGCCACCAACCTGGTCGGCGCGGCGCGGCCGCTGCTGGCCCGCGCCAAGGACGGGCATGGCGGCGGGGCGATCGTCTGCGTCTCGTCGATCTGCGGTCGCGAGGCCCTTGGCGCGCCGGTGACCTATTCGGCCGCCAAGGCCGCGCTGGACGCCACGATCAACGGCCTGTCGCGCCCGTTCGCCGCCGACGGGATCCGCATCAACGGCGTCGCGCCGGGCAACATCCTGTTCCCGGGCGGGACCTGGGATCGCAAGCAGGCCGACAATCCCGAGGCGGTCGCCGCCATGCTGGCGCGCGACGTGCCCCAGGGCGTCCTGGGCCGTCCGGAGGACGTGGCCGACGCCGTGCTCTTTCTGGCTTCGTCGCGCGCCGCCTTCGTCACGGGCGCGGTGCTGGTGGTCGATGGCGGCCAGACACGGACGTGAGGAGGTTTCGATGACCCATCCCGTTGGCGTCGCCGCCTTCGACCTGACCGGCCGGACCGCCCTGGTCACCGGCGCGGCCGGCCTGCTGGGCCGCGAGCACGTGGCCGCCCTGGCCGAGATCGGCGCCAGGGTGATCCTGACCGACCTCGACCTGGCGGCGGCGCAGGCCGCCGTTGAGTCGCTCCGCCAAGCCCATGGCGACCGGGTGGTGGCCGCCGCCCTGGATGTCACCTCCGAAGCCTCGATCCGCGCCGTTCTCGAGACGCATGGCCCGATCGACGTGCTGGTCAACAACGCCGCCGTCGATCCCAAGGTCACCGCCGCCGGCGGGCCGGAACTGAGCCGCCTGGAGCATTTTCCGCTGGAGAGCTGGGACTTCCAGATCGCCGTCGGCCTGACCGGCGCCTTCCTGTGCGCCCGGGTGCTGGGCGCGGAGATGGCCCGGCGGGGCGCGGGCGTGATCCTCAACATCGCCTCGGACCTGTCGGTGATCGCGCCCGACCAGCGCCTGTACCGCAAGGACGGCGTCGCGGACGAAGACCAGCCGGTCAAGCCGGTGACCTATTCGGTGGTCAAGGCCGGTCTGGTGGGCCTGACCCGCTATCTGGCCGGCTACTGGGCGGGGCAGGGGGTGCGGGTCAACGCCCTGTCGCCGGGCGGGGTGTTCAACGACCATCCCGACGCCTTCGTCGACCGGCTCAGCCAGCTGATCCCGATGGGCCGCATGGCCGGGGTCTCGGAGTACCGTTCGGCGGTGCAGTTCCTGTGCTCGCCCGCCTCCAGCTACATGACCGGCCAGAATATCCTGATCGATGGCGGGCGGACCGTGTTGTGAACATCGCCGAGCGCTGCATCTGCTGCGACGGCGACCGCCTGCGCAGCTCGCCGGCGGTGCTGATGCCGTTCGTCGCCTATCGGGTGTTTGGCTGGGAGCCGGTCGAGATCACCCCGGCCTGGGGCATGCAGACCCTGAGCCTGGGCATGGCCTATCCGCTGTGCAACTCGCTGCAGTGCGAGGCCTGCGGGGCGCTGTTCCTCGACATGCGGTTCAGCGACGCCGAGATGGGCCGACTCTACGGCGGCTATCGCGGCGCGGATTACACCGCCGTGCGCGAACGGTTCGAACCGGGCTATGCCGCGCGCAACAGCCTGCTGATGGAACGGGCGGCCTATCTTCCCCAGGTCGAGGCGATCATCGCGCCCCATCTGACGAGGGCGCCGCGCGTGCTGGACTGGGGTGGCGACACGGGCCTGAATACGCCGTTCCGTGACCGCGCCGCCAGCGTGTCGGTGTTCGACATCTCGGGCCTGTCCATGGCCGAAGGCGTTACCGCGGTGGATCGGGCCGACCTGACGCGGGCGGACTTCGACCTGGTGGTCTGCAGCAACGTCCTGGAGCACGTGCCGAGCCCGGCTAGCCTGCTGGACGAGATCGGCGCCGTGATGACCTCCCGGACGCTGCTTTACCTGGAGGTTCCGTTGGAGGCCTATGTGGCCGAGAACTCAGGGGTCGAGGATCTGGCCGCCGGCAAGAAGCATTGGCACGAGCACGTCAACTTCTTCACCGAACCCGCCCTTCGAGCTCTGATCGCCCGCAGTGGTCTGGCCGTGGTTCATCTCGAAGTGATCGAAACCGAAATCTACGGACGGTTGGGGCGGCAGTTCTGCGTGCTCTGTCGCCAGGCCTAGAGATAGCGGATCTCACTGTTGGGATAGGTCCGCCGGAAGAAGTCCGCCAGGTTCGAAAACTGCGACACGGTGCAGACGACCAGGGCGCCGTCGATCTCGGCGGTCTGTCCGGGCTCGACGAACCGGAACCGCGCCGGGCCGGCCCGCGACAGGGCCGCCGCGTTGCGGTCGATCACCGCCAGGATGTTGCCTTCCAGGCCGTGCAGAGGCCCCCCCGCCGCCAGGCTGCGATGGAAGTTGTCGCCGAAGCCGTAGACGAAGAACCGGCGGTCGCGGAGCTGGGCGTGGAGATCCGCCCAGTTTCGCGCCTCGGATCGCAGATACGCGTCGATCGCGACGGGGACGGCCTGTTCGCGGCGCCGGTTCCGCAGGACGACATATTGGGCGGGATAGACGTCACCCAGGGCATAGGGCATCCGGTACGTCCCACCAGCCACGACGTCGAACCCCTGCGGCGCGATCTTCAGGAGCGCGCGCTGCGAGAAGTGGTTGATGTGCAGCCGGTCGACATAGTAGCCGAAATGGGGTTGCGGGAAGCTCGTATAGAGTTTGGGATCCGGGGCCTCGATGTGGACCAGGCCGCCTTCGCCGACCAGGTCGAACAAACTCCTGATCTGGTCGATGTCGACCATGTGTTCCACCACGTGGCTGAGGATCACCAGATCGTGGCCGGCGTCGGGAAACTGGTTGCTGAACCGCAGGTTCGGCAGGTCCGAGGGGAAATCGGCGTTGACATCGAAACCCAGGAACTGGACCTGGGGAAAGCGTTCGGCCAGGACGTGCAGCAGGCCGCCGCCGCCGCAGCCGAAGTCCAGCACCGAGCGGACCGGCTGCGAGAGGATCAGGCCGGCCAGGATCTCGGTCTGGGGCAGGTTGCGGTACTGGCCATGTCGCTGAGCGGTGTCGTTGGCGACCGCGGCGTAATGGTCCTGGTAGCCGATCGGGTCGCGCGGCCAAGTGAAGGCGAAGTCGCAGTTCGCGCAGCCATGCAAGGTGACGGCGCCTGGCAGGTTCGGCTTTTCACCAAAGCGCAGTTCGACGATCGGGGCGCCGGCGTCCAGGCCGCAGATCGGGCAGGGCGGCTTGAGCGTCATGGCCTCAGGGCGCCGTCGGTCGCGTGAACACGTCCGAGGCGGTCAGCGCCGCCTGGCGAGCTTCGGCCAGGGCCTGGGTCGCCTGTGTTTCGCGCTTCGCCAGTTGCCGGAGCGTATTGTTGTAGGTCCAGAGTTCGGCGAACTGCGCCGGTCGGTCCGGCCGGCAATGGGGCAGGATGGCCTCCAGGGCGCGGCGATGGCCCAGGGTCAGGTAGTATCCCGAATAGAGCGCCCGCAATATGTTCTCGAAGACGGTGTCGACGAGGGTGACGTCCGGCCGGTCGTAGGACTTTACCCGCCGGTGGCCGTTGGTGCGTTCGAACAGGTCGGCCGGCGCCCCGACCTTGGCCATGACCTCGATCAGCAAGCGCGGCAGGTCGCCGGCGTAGTCGAAGAAGTTGCCGCCGTTGTAGTCGATGGTCTGGGAGTTATCGACCCGGTGCACCAGGTGGTTGGCCGCGCTGTAATAGGCCGGGGCGTGGGCGTGCTTTTCCAGGAAGGCGACCACATGGGGGTGGCGCGTGTCGGTCCGCAGATAGGGTTCGGCGTCCAGGGTCCGGGCGGTTTCGGTATTCTCGATCTGGGCGCTGATGAAGGCCAGCTGGTTGATCCCGAATGCGCTGAACAGATCGATGAAGGTGTCGAAGCGCTTGTCCGGCACGGCGTTGAGTTCGGTGTAGAAGACCTGGGTCAGGTCGGCGTTGGCCGCGCGCTTGTTCAGGGTCAGGAAGCTGGGCGCTTCGCGCTCGAGGATCCGGACGACGCTGGCGACACCGCCGTCCAGCAGCACGTCGTCCGATCCGAAGGTCCAGGTGTAGCGGCCTTGAGCGCGCCAGGGCGCGGCGAACAGATTGAAAAATCCCCCCTCGTCGCGGGCGTTGATCATGTAGCCCAGGCATGGGTAGTGCTCGGCCAGGGCCTTGATCATGGTGTTGGTTTCAGGGCCCGAGGCGTTGTCGCTGATCAGCAGCTCGACCTTGTTCTCCAGGCCGTCCTTCAACTGTTCGGCGATGCTCTGCACCGTGAATTGCAGTTCGGCCGCTCGCTCGTAGGTCGGAATGACGATGCTGAGCACCGGCGGCTGGGTGAACGGCCGGACCTGGCTGTCGGCGAGGGCGCATTCGAGTTTGGACATGGGCTCTCTCGCTGAGGATCAGGCGGACGCCGCGGCGCGGGCGCGGCAGAAGGCGTGGAGGGTGTCGAGCATGTAGGCGACATGGTCGGCGCCGAGGCCGGGATAGACCCCGATCCAGAACGTCCGCTCCATGATCGCGTCGGCCACGGTCAACTCGCCGGCGATCCGGAAGTTGCGGCCGGCCATGTAGGGCTGGCGCACGAGGTTGCCGCCGAACAGTAGGCGGGTGCCGATGCGGGCGTCCTCCAGGTGGCGGGTCAGCGCGTTGCGGGTGAAGGGCGCGTCGGGCCGGACGGTGATCGGGAAGCCGAACCAGGCCGGGTCGCTGTTCGGCGTGGCCTCGGGCAGCACCAGGAATTCCTGCAGGTCGGCCAGGCCCTCCTTCAGGGCGGCGAAGTTGCGCCTGCGCGCGGCGATGAAGCCGTCCAGGTGGTCCAACTGCGTCAGGCCCACCGAGGCCTGCATGTCGGTCATCTTCAGGTTATAGCCCAGGTGGCCATAGGTATACTTGTGGTCATAGCCGCGCGGTAGGTCGCCCATCTTCCAGCCGAACCGCTTGCCGCAGGTGTTGTCCATGCCCGGCGCGCAGAAGCAGTCGCGACCCCAGTCGCGGAACGACTCCGCCAGGCGGCGCAGGAATTCGTCATTGGTGAACACCGCCCCGCCTTCGCCCGTCGTGATGTGGTGGGCGGGATAGAAGCTGAGGGTGGCGATGTCGCCGAACGTGCCGACCTGCCGGCCATCATAGGTCGAGCCCAGGGCGTCGCAGCAGTCCTCGACCAGCCACAGGCCATGCTCGTCGCAGAGCTTGCGGATGGCGGCCAGGTCGAACGGGTTGCCCAGGGTGTGGGCCGCCATGATCGCCCTGGTCTTGGGGCCGACGGCGGCGGCGACCTTGTCGGGATCGAAGTTGTAGGTGGTCGGCAGCATGTCGACGAACACCGGGACCAGGCCCGCGCCGAGCAGCGGGTTGACCGTGGTCGGGAATCCGGTAGCGGCGGTGATCACCTCGTCGCCGGGCTTGAGCTGACGGGCCTTCAGCTTGGGCGAGGTCAGGGCCGACAGCGCCACCAGGTTGGCCGATGAGCCGGAATTGACGGTCATGGCGAACCGGGCGCCCAGGCGCTGGGCCAGCTTCGCCTCGAAGGCGTCGTTGAAGCGGCCGGTCGTCAGCCAGAAGTCCAGAGCGGAATCGACCAGGCTGCGCATGTCCGAGGCGTCGTACATCCGGCCGGACACCGGGACCGGCGATGCGCCGGCCTCGAACGCCTTCGGCGCATGGGCCAGCGTGTGGTATTCCTCGACCAGGGCGAGAATCCTGCCCCGCAGCGCCGCGGTCTCCTCCGAAGGTTCCTGAAACGAAATGACGCGCTCCCCCGATGCGCCGCCGATCGACGACCTTGCCGCTCCGCACAGGCGGAGATCATGATTATCGCCGATTCGGCGCTCAGGCGGCGCGTCAAACGGCCGCGTACGCCTGGCGGCGTCCTCGTCGACTTCAGGGACCCATGACCATCGGCATTGACGAGGACTTCTGGCGCGGGCGGCGGGTGCTGCTGACGGGTCATACTGGCTTCAAGGGCGGCTGGATGAGCCTGTGGCTGGAACGGCTGGGGGCGACGGTGCGCGGCGTGGCGCTGCCTCCGGACAGCCAGCCAAGCCTGTTCGAGGCGGCGCGCGTTGCGGAGGGACTGGACAGCCTGATCGCCGACGTGCGCGATCCTGGCGCCATGGACGCCGCCGTGCTGGACTTCGCGCCCTCGGTGGTGATCCACATGGCGGCCCAGCCTCTGGTGCGGCGCGCCTACGACACGCCGCGGGAGACCTTCGCCACCAATCTGATGGGCACGGTCAACCTGCTGGACGCCGTGCGTCGCCAGCCGCGTCCGGCCACGACCCTGATCGTCACCACCGACAAGGTCTATGAGAACCTTGAGCATGGCCAAGCCTATCGGGAAGGCGACCGCCTGGGCGGCCGAGATCCCTACAGCGCCAGCAAGGCCTGCGCCGAATTGGCGGTGAAGGCCTATTTCGCTTCCTATCTGGAAGGCGCTGGCGCCGCGGTGGGAGTCGCGCGGGCGGGAAACGTGATCGGCGGCGGCGACTGGTCGCGCGACCGGCTGCTGCCCGACCTGCTGTCGGCCTTCGCGCGCGGCGAGGCGGCGGCGCTGCGCAATCCCGCGGCCGTACGTCCCTGGCAGCACGTTCTGGAGCCGTTGCACGGCTATCTCCTGGCCGTCCAGGCCTTGGCCGCCTTATCCGCGGGCGGGCTGCGAGCCTGGAACTTCGGTCCTGACGCGGATGGCGCCCGGTCGGTGGGCGAGGTGGCGAGGATCGCGGCGCAGGCCTGGGGCGGGGACGCGCGGCTGGTCGAGCGGAGCGACCCGTCCGCGCCCCATGAGGCCGGCTTGCTGACCTTGAATTCCGACTTGGCCAAGGCCGAACTGGGCTGGAGGCCGCGCTTGGGCCTGGAGCAATCGGTGGCGCTGACGGTGGACTGGTGGCGTGACGCCCTGGCCGGTCGCGATCTGCGCGCGACCACCCTGGCGCAGATCGATCGCTACGCCTCGTCCAGCGCGCCTGTCGCCGCCAGGTAGGCGACCGTGTCGGCCACCGTCCGCGCCAGCGGCGTCGGGGACTCGCCACGCCGGAAGAGGGCGCTCTGATACCGTCGGCCGTCGCCGACATACCAGTCGCCTGGACCGTCACCAGGCTCTGGACGATCGATCGGCGGATCGCTTCGACCCAGGGCCTGGCCGACCGTCCTGGCCAGCGCGCCCAGTTCGACGACCTCGGCGCCGCCGACATCGAACGGTTCGGCCGACTGGGTCCCGTCCACCGCCATGCCGAGGATCACCCGGGCCATTTCCGAGACGTGGACGAAGCTTCTGAACACCGGATCAGCGGCTTTGATGGCGATCCGGCCACGCCGTGCGAGGGCCAGGATGAAGGCGCCGAGGGCGTAGGCCTCGGTGTGGTTGATGAACGGGCCGCCCAGGTTGAACACGCGTGGAATCAGCACGGGCCTGCCGGTCCGGCGGGCCCATTCGGCGATGGCGGCCTCATGGTCGCGTTTCATGGCTGCATAGGCCATGCGCTCCGGCGAGCCGATGTCGGGACGGCCGACGGCGCCCGACGAGAATGCGACCAGTCGTCGCGTTTCGCCCGTGTCAGCCAGGGCCAGAACCTGGTCCAGCAGGGCGTCGTTGCGACGTCGCACCTCCAGGAGATCGCCGCCTTCGACCCGGTCGCCGCCGACGATCGCGGCGTGCAGGATCAGCCACTCGCCGTTTCCCAGGCGCGGCAAGGCGTCCAGCGGCTCGATCAAGGGTTGGTGATCGCCAAGGTCCAGGGAGCGACGGGAAGAGCCGAACAGTCTCAGACGACCGGGTGGAAGGTCGGGGCGCGTCGCCAGCACCTGGTCGGCCAGCGCCATGCCGACCCAGCCGGACGCCCCGACGATCGCCACGCAACTGGAGGGGCGCGCTAACCATGCGGCGAACTTGCACCTAGGCATTATCGCCGACTCCATTCTAGACAAGGAAACGCAAATCACGGCCGTAGCAGGCGGTCGCGATAGATATACCAGCCCACGCTGGAGCCAAGAGCCCTCGCGGCGGCTTCCGCGCCCCGGCGGGCGATGTCTCCGACCTCGCTCGCCGTACAACAGGACCCGGACCATGCAGACCGTCGACGCCTCGATCAACAAGGCGCTTTCCGTGGAGAACATGGCCACCGAGCGTCTGGCTTCGATCCCGTGGCCGCTGGCCGATCGTCCTTTCGTGATCGCCGAGATCGGCATCAATCACAACGGCGACCTGGAGATCGCCAAGTCGCTGATCCGGGCCGCCAGCGACGCGGGCTGCGACGCGGTGAAGTTCCAGAAGCGGACGATCGATATCGTCTACACGCCCGAGGTGCTGGCCGCGCCCCGCCAGAGCCCGTGGGGCGAAACCCAGCGTGCCCAGAAGGAGGGCCTGGAGTTCGGCGAGGCCGAGTACGACGCCATCGACGCCTTTTGCCGTGAACTGGGCCTGGCCTGGTTCGCCTCGGCCTGGGACGTGCCCAGCCAGTCGTTCCTGGCCAAGTACGACCTGCCCTACAACAAGCTGGCCTCCGCCATGCTGACCCATCGCCCGCTGGTCGAAGCGGTCGCCGCCGAGGGCAAGCTGGTGTTCGCCTCCACCGGCATGTGCACGTTCGAACAGATTGACGCCGCGGTGGAGATCCTGCGCGCGGCGGCCTGTCCGTTCGTGCTGATGCACACGGTGTCGACCTATCCGACCCCGCCCGCCGACCTGAACCTGATGACGATCGACACCCTGCGCCGCCGCTATGGCGCGCCGGTCGGCTACAGCGGCCACGAGGCTTCGGTGGAGCCCAGCCTGGTGGCCGCCATGCTGGGGGCCGTGGCCATCGAACGCCACATCACGCTGGATCGGTCGATGTACGGCTCGGACCAGTCGGCCTCGCTGGAGCCGGACGAGCTGAAGGTGTTGGTCTCGCGCCTGCGCGACCTTCGCGAGTGGCTGGGCGACGGCGAGAAGCGCGTCACGCCCGGCGAGGCCTCGGTCGCCGAAAAGCTGCGCTACTGGCCGGGCGACGCGACCTAGAGACCCGTCAGCCGGGCGCCTACCAGGACTTCCAGGGCGCGCCCTTGGCCCACAGATCTTCGAGGTGGAGTTTTTCGCGCAGCGTATCCATCGGCTGCCAGAAGCCGTCGTGGCGGAAGGCCCGTAGCTGCCCGCTCTTGGCCAGCCGCTCCAGCGGGGCCTGTTCGAACACCGTCTCGTCGCCTTCGATCAGGTCCAGGACCTTGGGTGACAGCACGAAGAAGCCGCCATTGATCCGTCCGCCCTCGGCTGAGGGCTTCTCGACGAACCGCTCGACGGTGTCGCCCTTTATCTTCAGGGCGCCGAACCGAGCGAGGGGGCTGACGGCCGTGATCGTCGCCTGGGCGCCGTGGGCCTCATGGAAGCGGACCAGCGCGCCGATGTCGACGTCGGACAGGCCGTCGCCATAGGTCAGGCAAAAATAGGGATCGTCGGCGATGTAGCGGCCCACCCGCTTGATCCGCCCTCCGGTCATGGTCTCGTCGCCGGTGTCGACCAGGGTGACCGTCCAGGGCTCGGCATGGCGCTGGTGGACCTCGACCTGGCCGTTCGGCGAGATCGTCAGGTCGGCGTTCTGGTAGGCGTAGTTGAGGAAGTATTCGCGGACCTTGTCGCCCAGGTAGCCGCAACAGATGACGAAGTCGTTCAGGCCGTGGGCGCTGTAGCACTTCATGATGTGCCAGATGATCGGCCGGCCGCCGATCTCGACCATCGGCTTGGGACGGACCTGGGTCTCCTCGGCGATCCTTGTGCCCTTGCCGCCGGCGAGGATGACGACCTTGGTCTTGTTGTTCTGCGCCATGCGACCGCTTCCGACGGGGAATCTCCGCGCGACTCTACCGAAGTCGGAGGCGGGAAACACCACCGTTCGCGGACGGTCGCTCCGCGCCGCGGTTCGGAGAAATGGCGTCTGGACGGATCGCGAAGGCCTGTTAAGCTCCACCTATGAGTTCAGTTGGCGAATTGATCCCTCAATCCGCGTAACCTTGACTGTAGGCCGTCAGGGTCCGGGGGATCGGGCGTCAAGCCACGGCGTCTCGCCAGGCTGCGCCGGCTTGAGGGGCTGTCGTCCTCGATTCCGGCTGGCGTCGACCGTTTGCCGACCTGCGTACCCGAATTGTCCGGGAAGAGTTCCGTGTCCACCCGAGTTTTCGAGGAGGGATCATGAGCGCTTATCGCGGTTTCATCGTGTTGGGGGCCGGGGTCGTCCTGGTCTTGCTGCCGTTCCTGATCTTCGTCGCCGCCGGTTGGCCGGGTAGTCCCGACAGCTGCATGAACACAACGCCCAACACCTGCTTCTGCGAGGCCTTCGATCCGGCCGACGTGATCGCGCACGCCAAAGGCGTCCGGCAGCCGGTCAACACCTGGTTCAACCTCTATTCGATCCTGACCGCCGGCCTGGTGGCCTTCGTGATCTACCTGGACCGCAAGGACGGCGCGCGCGGCGAGAACGTCATGCGGTCCGACAACCTCATCGCCGATCTGTACGTCTTCGCCGTGCTGTTCCTGGGCTTGGGCAGCATGTGGTTTCACGCCTCGATCGTCGGCTGGGCGGGAAACTTCGACGGTCTGTCGATGTACATCTATGCGGCTTTCCTGGTGTTCTACACCTTGCGCCGCCTGGTTCCCGCCGATTGGGTGTTCTGGGTCTTCTATCCCATCACGGTCGTGGTGTTCGTGATCATCCACGCCATCTGGCAGTGGGAGTTCAAGTCGCTGATCCTGATCGTCACCCTGGTGGCGGCCTATCTGGCGCTCGAGATCGTCGCCTGCGTGCGGGACGGCAAGCCCTGGCAGGGCAAATGGCTGACCATCCTGCTCTGGTGGCTGGCCGTGGGCTGCATCATCACCGCGACCGTGTTCTGGGCGCTTTCCCAGACGGGCGAACCGATGTGCCACCCCACGGAGTTCTTCCAGCCGCACGGCATGCTCTGGCATCCGTTGGCCGGCGCCATGGCGGTGCTGCTCTATTTCTATTGGCGAGAGGAGAATCGAGCGTGACGGCGGCTCGGGTCGCGAGGGCGAGGGCTCCGCCAATGCCCGGCGGTCACGGCGCATTGTCCCTTGCGATGGGGTCCTGGTGAGGTGACTAGGCTTGGCCGGGGGCGGGCGACGCACCGGCCCACCCGACCTGCCCGCTCGGCCGGCGCCTGGGTCACGCTCATGCACAACTATCGCGTTTGTTCTTGATTTTCATAACTACAATATAGTTGCATCTCAAAGCTGCACTTGTTGGTCATTATCGAAATAAAAATGGAAATTTTAGTACCTAGTATTGAATGATGGGCTTTTTAATCTGAGTAAATAATAGTTGTCTATGGCGAAAGGTGCCAAGTAATTGGCGCTTAATGATCCGCCATGTCTTATTCAAAGTGCGACGTCGTGCGGCCGGCATGCGTTAGCTTGCGCCTGTAAATTTCATTCACGAGTAAATCGAGTTCGAAAAACGATGAAATCCGAGCTTTTCATTTGCTCGAAATTCGGCGTAAGTATGTCCTGACGTCTTTGGGTTGTACCTGGGGAGTGATCAGAAAATGGCCGAGGGGCTGGAGGAGACGACGCGAGAGCTGGTCGGCTGGACCCAGGAGATCCTGCCGGGGCGAGCCGTCGTCGCCCGGTCCTTGGGCGATCGCGACTGCGGGGAGGGGGTTGATCTTCGCCTGGTCGGCCTGGCGCCCTGCGCGACGCCGCGCGCGGCCGCGCCGCCGCTGACCCTGACCGCCGACTACCTGGTCACCGTCCGCGCCGCGGACCCGATCGTCGAGCAAACCGGCGCCATGGCGCTGCTGTTCGCGGCCATGGAGCATGACGAGGCCGAGGTGGTGCTGGACCGCGACGCGCTGAAGCTCTGCGCCGACCTCGACCTGCCGCCAGGGCCCGGCTTCGTGCTGCGGGCCACGGTGTCGATCGCGCGCCGTCGGGCGGCCGCCCGGGCGGCTCTGGTCCGCTTTCCGCTCAAGATCGACTCCGGCGAACTGGGCCTGCTCCAGGGCTCCGTCCTGGGCCCCGGCGACACGCCGGTCGCCGGGGCCGTGGTGCGCGTCGAGGGCGTGGACCACGCCGCTCGGACCGACGCGTCCGGCCGCTTCCGCCTTCCCGGACCCATTGGCCGCAAGGGCGCCCCGGTGCGCCTCAACGTTCGCGCCCGCGGGGTCGAGATCGACCGTGAGGTCGAGAGCGAAACCCCCCTGATCCTTCGTCTACCGCTGGAGATTTGACATGCCGTCCTATTTGAGCCCCGGCGTCTACGTCGAGGAGATCGACTCTGGAACCCGCCCGATCGAGGCGGTCGGAACATCGACGGCCGGCTTCGTCGGAACCGCGCCGAACCCCGACGCCTTCATCGACGAGGCCGTGGCGATCAACAATTGGAGCGAGTTTCGGCGACGCTACGTGCGCGACGGCGACAAGGGCACCGACCTGGCCAACGCCGTCTACGGCTTTTTCCTGAACGGCGGTTCGCGCTGCTACGTCGTCAACACCAAGGCCGACGGCGCGATTGCTGGCAAGGGGCGGGGGCTGGACGCCCTGGCGGCGATCGACGAGATCGCCATTATCGCCGCTCCGGGCCGCACGGACCCGGCCTCTCATGGTGCGCTGCTGGACGCGGCGGAGTCTCTGAAGGACCGCGTGGCGATCCTGGACGCCCCGCCGCGCGTCGACGACGTCGAGGTGCTGACCCGCGCCGCCGACGGAAGCGCAACCCCGTCGCCGACGCCAGCCGCCGAGGGCGACACCGCCTCGCCGCCGGCTCGCGGGCGCGGCCCCAAGCCGGGCCTGCGCCCCCGGGACTCTGACGGCGGCTACGGGGCTTGCTACTTTCCATGGCTGCGGGGTCGCGACGCGGTCGATCCGGACAGCCTGGCCCAGATCCCGCCCTCGGGCCACATGGCCGGCATCTATGCCCGCACCGACAGCGAGCGTGGCGTGCACAAGGCCCCGGCCAACGTCACGATCCGCGGCGCCGAAGGCCTGACCCAGATGTTGTCGCGGGCCGAGCAGGACGTGCTCAATCCGGTCGGGGTCAATTGCATCCGCTTCTTCACCCGCGAGGGCGTGCGCGTCTGGGGCGCCCGGACCCTGGCGCCCAGCGCCAGCAACTGGCGCTATCTGAATGTCCGGCGCCTGTTCAACATGATCGAGGAGTCGATCGCCATCAGCACCCGCTGGGTGGTGTTCGAGCCTAATGCTGGCCCGCTGTGGAAGGACATCCAGCGTGACGTCGGCGCCTTCCTGACCCTGCTCTGGCGGCAGGGCGCCCTGGCCGGGGCGCGGCCCGAGGACGCCTTCTTCGTCAAGTGCGACGCCGAGACCAATCCGCCCGAAGTAGTCGACGCCGGCCAGGTGGTGGTGGTGATCGGCATCGCCCCGGTGAAGCCCGCCGAGTTCGTCATCTTCCGCATCGGCCAGACGGCGGTCGGATCCACCGTCGAGACCGCCTGACCCCCAACCTTGAAGAGGATCCGTCATGGCCACCAAGCCCGAAGAAGCAGCGGCGGCGCCCAAGGTCGGCGCTCTCCCCGATGTCTATCGCAACTACAACTTCATGCTCTCGTCCCGCGAGATGGGCGATGTCCGGTTCACCGAGTGCTTCGGCCTTGGCGTGCGGATCCATCCGATCCGCTATCGCGAGTCCGGCAGCGGCCAGATCGTGCGAACCCTGCCCGGGCCGGTCGAGTATGCCGAGGTCACGCTGCGCTATGGCCTGACCAAGACGCCGGCCCTGTGGGACTGGCTCAAGGAGGTCCTGGCGGGCGGAACGCCGCGCCGCAACATCTCGATCGCGATGATGGACGTGAAGGGCACGGCCGAGGTCCTGCGCTGGAACCTGGACAACGCCTGGCCCTGCGAGTGGAGCGGGGTGTCGTTCGATGCGCTTGGCCGCGAGGTGGCGATCGAGGAACTCAAACTGTCCTTCGACACCCTGACCCGAGCCTAAGCCATGGTCCTTCGCCGCCTGTTTTCGGGTTGGCTGATCGCCATGGCCGCCCTGGCCCGCTCCGTGGCCCAGGCCCTGGAGCGCGCCTCCGAGGATCGATCCGTACCGGCGCCCGACCCGGTCATGGCCGCCCTGGCCGAACGATATCCGGGCGCGCCGGCCCATTGGCTGGCGCACCTCGCCGAGCGGACGTCCCAATTGGCGCAGGCGGGCGAGGTTCCGTTGTCGCTGAACAGCGATCCGGCGACCTGGCCGCCGCCGCGGCCGGAGGCTTCGCCGTCGCCGGTCGAAGCGATGGAGCGCGTCGCCGTTCCGCGCGATCCGCCTTCGGCCCGGCCGGCGCCGCGCTACGAGGCGACCGTCCCCACCCTGGCCGCGCTGCGTGAACGACCGTCCGAGGTATGGCGTCGGCCCGAGGTCACATCGAAGCGGCGGTCAAGGCCGGTGTTCGCATCCTCGGCCTCCGCGCCCGGGCCTGCGACCCTTGCGCCGTCCGCGCCGAGCGCCGGGGCCTTGGCGCGTCGCCCGCGCTCACCGCTGTCGGTCAAGGCGGACACGCCGTCCTCGGCGAGGCCGCGGGTCATCCCGCCCTCCGAAGCGGAAGGGCGTCCTGAATCGACCGAGCCGGAAGCGCCATGGCCGGGCGTCGAAACGCCGGATGTGGTCGAACTCCGGTCCCTCCGCCGGCCGTCGACGGAAGGCGCGCCGCCCGACCGAGCGCCCGCCCAGAAGGGCCCGGCGTGCGAACCGGAACTCCGGTCGGATGGGATCGAGGCGGCGACCGTCGCCCGTGGCCGCAAGTCCTGGTTGGTCGAGGCGCTCATCGAGAAGCCGGCGCGCGTCGTCCGGTCCCTTGCGCCCCGGATCGGGCCGCCGCGACGCACAGGACCCATTGGCGAAGCCCGGGCCGCCACGGACAGGGCCGGCGCCGTCGAACTCGCGCTCGCCGCTCTTGCCGGTGGCGAGACCGGGGGCGTCCGGCGCCCAGGGTCGAGCCGATCGACCGACGCGCCGATCCAGCCCGCGCCGGCCGCGCGAGGCGCGATCTTCCGAGCGCTTGCCGGCTTGGGCGCCCGTTCCGAGCGCCGTCCAGCCGCCGGTCCGGCGATCGCGGAGCGCGCGTCATCGGGCGACCGGACATCGGGGGATGCGCCCCCGCGCGCACTGGCGCCGAGCCCCGCGCCGCGGAAGGGGACGTTTTCGACGCACGCGCCGTCGGTCGTTTCGCGGTCCGGCCTTGACTGGAACCCAGCTCCGGCCGCGACCCGCCCCCCCGAACCCCTGGCGTGGGGGCAGGAGCGCGGGGCTTCGACCCTCGGGCGGACCGTGTACGCGCCGGACGACGAAGCCCGCGATCACGCCAGGCGGCCGACCTTCACGGCGCCCGGCGCGGTCACCTCGCGGACCGCTGTGCATCCGTTCGCCGGGGCGGCGACGGACGATCGCTGGCCGGCTTTGCCGCCGGCGACCTTCGCGTCACCGCAGGGCGCCGAAGCGCCGCTCCCGCGTTGGGACGAACTGGCTCGTGAACAGGAGGAGGGCCGATGGAGCGTGTAGCCTTCCTGCTGGAAAGGTCCGGCGAGCGGATCTCGTGCCTGCTCAATCCCGAGAACCTCGAGGCGCGGCGCACCGCCGGAGTGCGGACGCGGCTGGCCGGCGGCGGCTTCCTGACGGGCGTGGCGCGTTCCGAGGATCCGCTGATCGCCACCGGCGGAGGGGTCACCGAGTATGATCTGAAGCTGTTGTTCGATGTCGAGGTCTCTCGCGAGGGGCGTCCGCCGAGGACGCCGGAAGACGGCCAGGGACCGGCCGAGGACGACGATGTTCGCGCCCTGACCCGTCCGTTGTGGGACTTGACCGAGAACGCCGTCGCGGCCGACGGCTTCGCCGCCCCGCCCACGGTCAGGTTCATCTGGGGCAAGTCCTGGAACATCCCGGGCGTCGTGCTGCACGTGTCCGAACGTCTCGAGCGGTTCAACGCCGATGGCGCGCCCCGGCGCTCCTGGCTCAGCCTGCGCCTGCGCCGTGTCGAGGATTCCGAGCCGCGCCCGGCCCCCAGCCGGCCCGTCACTCCGCAATATGAAGCCCCCTCCAACCTCGACGGCGGTTCGGGCGACCAGGCCCCGGCGGTCGACATGCCGGTCGACAACGACGGCTTGCCGTTGAAGCGCTTCGACCAGATCGCCGACGATGGCTACGGCGACCCGACCCTGTGGGCCGATCTCGCCGCCTATAACGGCGTCGACGACCCCCTGAACGTCCCCGAAGGCACGACCGTCGTGCTGCCGCCGCTGTCGATCCTGTTGGAGGCGCGAGCGTGACCTCGATCTTCGCCAATCGCCCGCTGCGGGTCCGCCTCGAGGACGCCCCCCTGGATCCTGACCTGGGACGCTACGCCGTCTCGGCCTTCGTGCGCCAAGCCCTCAATGCGCCGGCCATGGCCGAACTGGTCTTCGCCGACGCGCCGGCGGACGCCTTGACCGACCTGCGCCTGGGCGCCGGCCTGGCCTTCGCCGTCGACGGTTCGGGCGATCTGTTCGAAGGCGAGATCACGGCCGTCGAATACCAGCAGGACGCCGCCCAGGGACGGGTCGTGCGACTGCGGGCGCTCGACAAGCTCCACAGGACGCGGCTGCGCCAGCGGGCCCGGGCCCTGACCGACATGACCGTCGCCGACGTCGCGGGGCAGATGGCGGGCGAGCTGGGCCTGACCTTCCGTTGCGTCGAGCATCCGCCGACCCGGGCCCTGATCGTCCAGCACGACCAGAACGACTTCGACCTGGTGGTCGACCTGGCGCGCGACGCCGGCCTGTACCTGCTGCTGGAGGCCGGGCAATTGCAGCTGGTCAGCCTGGCGGGGGAGGGCGAGCCGATCCCGCTGCGGATGCGCCGCGAGATCATCCAGGCCCGGGCCACGGCGGGCGCCGACTCCCTGCGGCCCTGGACCGGCGCCCAGTCGTGGGACCCTTCCCGCGCCGTTGCGGCCAACGCCCGCGCCGGCCTGGCCCGCCAGGACGCCGAGGAATTGCGGGATGGCGGGCTGGCGGCCTTTCCGGACCTGGGCGGCCGAACCTTGTTCAACCGCCTGGCCGCCGGCGCCGCCGAGGCCGAAAGCCTGGCCCAGGCCGATCTCGACCGCGCCGTGGCCCGCGCCGTCCTGCTGGAGGCGGTGGTCGAGGGCGACACCCGCCTGCGTCCCGGGCGACCGGTGAACCTGGAGGGCGTCGGCGACCTGGTCGATGGTCGCTGCGTGGTGACGCGCGCCCTGCATCGCTTCGAGGAGGCGCGCGGCTACGTGGTCGAGATCTCGACCGAGCCGCCAGCCCGGCCCGATCGTCCGCGCGTTCCGGCTTTCACCTTGGGCAAGGTGACGGACGCCGACGATCCTGACGGCCTGGCGCGGGTGCGGGCCCGCCTGCCGGTGCTGGGCGACGTCGAGACCGGCTGGATGTCGGTACTGCTGCTGGGCGCGGGGGCCGAGAAGGGCGTGGCCATCCTGCCCGAGCCCGACGACGACGTGCTGGTGCTGTTTCCGGACGGCGATCCGGCGCGCGGCGTCGTCCTGGGCGGGCTCTACGGCGAGCGCGCCGCCCCGGGGCCGCGGGGCGCGGGGACGGCCGGCGCGCGGGCCTTCACCGTGCGGACGCCGGGCGGCCAGGTCCTGACCCTGGACAGCGTCGACGCCCTGGCGCGGCTGGAGACCCGCGCCGGCGGGCTGTTCGAGTTCGGCCCCAACGGCTCGCGCCTGCGGGCCAGCGGCGACCTGGTCATCGAGGCCCCGGGCCGTCGACTGACGATCCGCGCCGCCGCCGTCGCGTTCGAGGAGGGCTGAGCATGCTGTGGCTGACCCAGGACGCGACGCTGGTCTGCGATCACGGCGGCCGGGTGGGCATCGCCCCGACCCAGACCCTGGTGCGCATCAAGAACCGATTGGCGCTGGTCAACCCCAATCCCCAGTCGCGGCCGATCTCGGCCTGTCCGAACGCCAATCCGGTCATTGGCCTGCGGCCTTGCCTGACGACGCTGGCGGTCAAGCAGGGCTACTCGACCTTCGTCACCATCGGCGGCCGGGCGGTGTGCCTCGATACGGTCACCGGCCTTACCGACGGCTCGCCGCCGGGAACGGTCAATTATCGCGTGGTCGACCCTGGCCAGCGTCTCGTGGCGGCCGGGAGTTGAGCATGAAGACCGTTCGGGGCATCCGGTTCGAAGGCGCGGAGCTGGGCGGGGCGACGTCCGAGCTGCGGCGGCCGGCGGGGCTGATCCTGTCGCCGGCGGGGCGGCTGGCCGAGGTCAGCGGTCACGACGCCGTGCGCCAGGCCATCATCCTGTTGCTGACCACCATACCGGGCGAGCGGGTCATGCGACCCAGCTATGGCTGCCCCCTGCACCGACTGATGTTCGCGCCCAACGACGCTACGACCGCCGGCCTGGCCATCCACTATGTGCGTCAGTCGATCAAGCGCTGGGAGCCGAGGATCGAAATCTTGCGGCTGGACGCTGGCGTCGATCCCGCCGCGCCCAGCCAACTGACCGTCTCGCTGGACTACCGGGTGCGTAGCAGCAACCAGGCGGGCCAACTGCAGTTCGGCCTCGACCTGCATGGGGAGGCCGCCTGATGCCGCTGCCCACCCCCAAGCTGGACGACCGCTCCTTCGCGGACCTCATGGCCGACGCCATCAAGGTCATCGATCGCTCCTGTCCGGAATGGACCGATCGCAATCCCAGTGATCCCGGCATCACCCTGCTGGAGACTTTCGCCTATCTGACCGACACCATGCTGTACCGGCTCAATCGCGTGCCGGAGAAGCTGTATGTCAGCCTGCTGAACCTGGTCGGCGCCCAGATCCGGCCGCCCGCCGCGGCGGCGGTCACGCTGACGTTCACCCGCACCAGCGGCAATGCGCGGATCGCCGTCCCCGCGGGCGCGCGCATCGCCACCAGCGACGGCTCGGTGACCTTCGTCGTCACCCAGGCCGTGGTCCTGGCCGCCGGCCAGAAGAGCGTCGAGGCGCCGGCCCTGCACTGCGACATGACCGAGGCCGAGGCGGTGGGATTGGGGACCGGCGCGTCCGGCCAGAGCGTGCAGATCAAGCGGCCGCCGATCATCGCTCCGTCCGGCGATGGACTTGACCTGATCGTCGGCGTGGAGGCCGACAGCGCCGAACTGGCCGACGGGGCGGTGTCGCGCACCCTGGGCGACAAGAGCTATCGGATCTGGCGGGAGGTCGTCAGCTTCGCCGACGCCGCGCCGACCGACTGCGTCTATCGCGTCGACCGCGCCATGGGCCGCATCCAGTTCGCCCCGGCCCTGGCCGGGGAGGGATCCACGCCGGTGTCGGCCGTGCCGGCCCTCGGCCGGGACATCCGGGTCTGGTACCGCGGCGGCGGGGGCCGGGCCGGCAACGTGGTTCCCGGCGCCCTCACGGTGTTCAAGACCCCGATCCCCGACCTGGCGGTGACCAACCTGGCGCGAGCGGCGGGCGGGGCCGAGGCCGAGACGGTGCCGGCGGCGATGAGGCGCGGGCCGCTGGAACTGACCTCCATGCGTTGCGCGGTCACCGCCCGCGACTTCGAACGCGTCGCCCTGAGCGTCGGGGCGGTGGCGCGGGCCAAGGCCTACGCCCAGTCCCAGGTCTGGGCCCATGCCGCCCCGGGGGTGGTCGAGATCCTGCTGGTGCCGGCGGTCGACGCCGAAAAGTTGCCCGACGCGGGGGTGACCGCCCAGGTCGTGGTCGAGCGTCGAAGCGAGGAGCTGCGGGCGCGCGTCCAGAAGGCCGTCGACCAGCGACGGCCGCTCGGCGTGCAGACGGCGGTGGGCTGGGCCAGGGTGCGGCCGGTGTCGGTGGCGGCGCGGGTCGTGGTCAGCCGCGAGGAGGATGCGCCGGCCGTCGAGGCGCGCCTGCGCACCCGCCTCAACCGGCTGTTCTCGCCCCTGCGCGACGAACCGTTCGGCCAGGTCCTTCGGGCCTCCGACGTCTATGAAGCCATGCTGGCCGATCCCAGCGTGCGCTATGCCGACCAACTTCGCCTGACCATCGGCGAGGCGCCGGACCGCGACGTGTCGGACCTGCTGCGCGATCCGCACCAGGCGCGCACCTGGTTCGCCGCCACCAACCAGGGCCTGCACCGCAGCCTGGACGACGGCGGCACCTGGTCGGTGGTGTTCAAGGCCGACGGCGATCGCCCGCTGTTCGTGCGCCGCCACCGCGATCGCCCCGGCCTGGTGGCCCTGGGCGTGGTTCGCAAGGCCGGAGGCGCCATCCACGTGTCGCGCGACTGCGGCGAGACCTGGAAGACCGAGGCGGCGGTCTTCAACAGCGAGGTGTCCGACGCCGACTGGGTCGACCGGGAGGGCTCGCCCCTGCTGCTGATCGCCACGGCGGAGGGCCTGCGCCAGCTCAAGCCGTTCGGCGACGCCGGTCCGGCCCCGGTGGTCGTCGACAAGGCCCGCGACACCAAGGGCTTCTACGCCGTGACGACCTCGGTGTCGTCGGCCGGGGTGGTCCAGGTCGCGGTGGCCGCCCGGGTCAAGGGCGGAGTCTATCTGTCGGCCTTGGGCGGGGTGTCCGACAGCTTCCATCCGATCGGCCTGTCGGGCCAGGACATCCGCAGCCTGACGGTGCAGCGCTTCAACGCCCGCGACTTCCTCTGGGCGGCGGCTGCGGCCGAGGCCGGCCAGCAGGGCTCCGGCGCCTTCCGGGTGGAGCTGCGTTCGGGCGGGGCCGACGATCCCGAGGGCTTCAAGCCGTTCAACGTCGGCTGGCAGGGCGGGTCCTGCGAGGGCCTGGCCTTCGCCGACCAATGGGTGTTCGCCGGTTCCAACCGCGGCGGCGTTCTGGCCTTGGACACCACCGTGGCGGCTCCGGCCTGGCGCGCCGCGCCCCTCGACGCGGGCCTGCCGATCCGCGACACCGAGCGCCTGCTGCACGTGGTGTCCTGCGTGGCGGCCGCGCCGGCGCCGGGCGGCGCGCCGTTGGTGTTCGCGGGCGGTCCGATGGGCGTCCATCGCAGCCTCGACGGGGCCCTGCGCTTCGCCACGGCCTCGGCCACGGTGTTCACCGACCGGATCCCTCTGCCGCCCAACTGGCTCTACTGCGCCGACCAGCACCACCTTTCCGTGGTGATCGATGACGATACGGGAGGCTGACCATGGATCGCGCCCGCATCGCCCGCCTGCTGCCGGAAACCTACCAGGCCGCCATCCCGCTGGAGAAACCGTCCGGCGATCCCGTCGTCGTCCCGCCGAAGAAGCCCCTGGCCGCGGTGCTGGAGGTGATGGAGGTGCTGCAGGCGCCGGCCGAGAGCGCCCTGGCGTCGCTCGACGCCCATCTCGACCCGATGCGCGCGCCGCCCGACTTCGCCCTGATGCTGGCGCGCTGGCTGGACCTGGACCGCTACCTGGATTGGACCGGCGGGCGTCCTGGCGAAGGGGCGCCGCGCTACGCCGCCGGCCTGGGCCGGTTGCGGCTGCTGTGCCTGGAGGCGGCCGAACTGGCGCGCTGGCGCGGCACGCGCCGGACCCTCGAACGCATCCTGACCGTGGCCACGGGCCTGTCCGGCTATGCCGTGGAAGAGAACCCGCCAGGACCGAAGGGCGTCGCCCGAAGCTTCCATCTCCGCGTCGTCGCCCCGGCGGCGGCCCAGCCCCTGGCCGACCTGGTGCGTCGCATCGTCGACGAAGAGCGGCCCGCCTACACGACCTACGAAATCGAGTTTTCCGCAGCCTGATCGCGAGCACGAGGACGAACGCCCATGCCGAGTTTCGAGATTCCGGACGGCCCCACGACCGTGGCCCTGAAGACGGAGGCCGGATTCCACAAGGGAAACGCCGTGTTCGGCGTGACCAACAAGACCGGGGAGGGGCTGACCGCCCGGTTCAGCGTGCAGGTCCAGGGCAGCGGCAAGGCCGAATGGTACTCAATCCAGGGCGAGCCGGAGCGGCCGGTCGCGACCGGCGAAACCCAGACGGTGACGGTGGTGGCGAAGATCCCCGCCGCGACGCCGGCCGGACAGCATCGCATCAAGCTGCGCGCGACCAACGTCAACGACCCGGACAATGACACCACCGACAGCGCCGTGGCGACCGTCACGATCCCCGCGGTGGCCAAGCCGCCCGTCAAGAAGAAGCCCTTCCCGTGGTGGATCCTGGCCGTGGCCGGCGGCGTGCTGGTGCTGGTGATCGGGGTGATCATCGCCGTCGTCATGCTGACCGGCGGTCCGAAGGTGCCGAAGGTCATCGGATTGGACTACGCCGCCGCCGTCGCCGAGCTGAAGGAGAAGGGCTACGCGGCCGCGCCGGAGATCAAGGAGCCGGCCCCCGACAAGCCCTTGGGCAAGGTGTTCAAGCAGGATCCGGAAGCCGGCCAAAAGGCCGATCCCAAGACGGTCCAGGTCAAGCTGACCGTCGCGGGCGTGCCGACGGTCGCCGTGCCGAGCGTGACCGGACTGGACTATCCGACGGCCGTCGCCGCCCTGGAAAAGAGCGGCTTCAAGGCGGGACCGGCGATCGAGGAGGTCTCGCCCGAGAACGGCCTGGGCCTGGTGTTCAAGCAGGAGCCCGCGGCCGACGTCCAGGCCGACCCCAAGGCGGTCGAGGTCAAGCTGACGGTGGCCGTCGGCGAGACGGTGGCGGTGCCGACCGTCACCGGCAAGCCGTTCATCGCCGCCCAGGCGCTGCTGGAGGATCGCGGCTTCACCGTCGCCTCGCCTGTGATTGGAAAGGCTTCGGGTCAGCAGCCGGACGTCGTCCTGGTCCAGAACCCGGCCGGGGACGTCAGGGCCCCAAAGGGCGGGGTCGTGAAGTTGACCGTCGATCCCGGGGTGGTGGTTCCCAACCTGCTCAGCCCGAAGGTCAATGGCATCGCGGGGATCCAAGCCCTGAAGAACGCTGGCCTGGACATCGGATCCATCGGCTCCAGCTGCACCGGGACGCCCAACATGATCGTCAGGCAGAGCATCGAGCCCAAGACCAAGGTCGCGCTCGGCACGCGGGTGAACATCACGATCGCCAGCGCCACGGCGAACATCACCGCCACCAGGTTCTGCCAGGCGACCGTGGACAGCAAGGTCGTCAACTTCAGCAACCAGGTGCGAGGGGTCAACACGCTCGCACCGAACACGAGGGCCCTGCAGCCGAAGTGACAGCGTATCGCGTCGCGAGCGCGGGGCTCGCGACGCCCTGGCGAACACGAGGATCGACATATGCCGAGTTTTGAGATTCCGGACGGGCCGACGACCATCGCCCTGAAGAAGGAGGGCGCCTTTCACAAGGGCAGCGCCGTCTTCGGCGTCACCAACAAGACGGGGGAGGGGCTGACCGCGCGCTTCAGCGTCCAGGTCCAGGGTGACGCCAAGGCCGAGTGGTATCAGGTCCAGGGGGAACCGGAACGGCCGGTCGCGGCGGGTGAGAACCAGACCGTGACCGTGGTCGGCAAGATCCCGGCCGCGACGCCGCCGGGCCAGCACCGGATCAAGCTGCGGGTCATCAATGTCAACGATCCCGACAACGACAGCACCGACAGCGCGGCGGCGACGGTCACGGTTCCCGCCGCCGCCGCTGCCGCCGCGCCGCCGCCCAAGAAGCCGTTTCCCTGGTGGATCCTGGCGGTGGTCGGCGCGGTGCTGGTGCTGGTGATCGGTGCGATCATCGCGATCGTGGTGATGAGCGGGGGCTCCAAGGTTCCGAACGTGGCGGGCCAGCCCTATGCCGAAGCCGTCAAGGCGCTGGACAAGGCCGGCTACAAGGTCGTCAAGCGGGCCGACAAGGAGACCGGCGAGAAGCCGCCGGAGACCGTGCTGGACCAGACCCCGGCGGCGGAGGCCAAGGCCAAGAAGACCGATCCGGTCCAACTGACGGTCGCCGTGCCCCTGCCGGTGGTCGCGCCGGACGAGCCCAAGGAAGAGCCGCCGATCGAGCAGCCGGCGGAGGCCAATTGCGATCCGGCGGTCGGCGCCTGCATCGAGGGCTTCGTCTGGCGGGAGGCCTGGGCCGGCGATCGGGTCTGCGTCACGCCCGAGTCCCGCTATCTGGCCGCCCAGGAAAACGCCAATGCGGCCGCGCGCCGCAGCCCCTACGGCGGCGCCTACGGCCCGGACACCTGCCTGCAGGGCTATGTCTGGCGTGATGGTTTCGTCGGCGACCACGTTTGCGTGAGCGGCGAGCGGCGTTCGGTCGTGGCGCAGGAGAACGCGGCGGGTCCGTCCCGCTACCGGGCCTGCCGGCCGAAGATTCTCATCCCACGACCGACCACGCGACCGACCATCCCGGGGCGCCTGTAGTTCGAACCAACGGGCCCGCCGCACGGCGGGCCCCGCAAGGAGCACAAGATCATGGAGCGGATTTTCTCCCTGGAGGCCATCCTCGGCTCTCTGGCGTTCGGCGTCCTCGGGGCGGTTTTGGCCCTGATCGTCCGCCTGGCCAAGGGTGACGGCTCGTCCTCGCTCTGGCGGGCGCTCGAGACCTTCCTGACCGCGATGTTCGGGGCCTTCCTGGCGCGGACCTTCATCAGCATCATGCTGAGTGTCGGCGGGGACTCGGACGCCGCGGTCACGGTGACCAGTCTGCTGTTCTTCATCTGGCCAGGCGTGGTGAACCTGATCTCGCTGGGGTTCGGACACCCGGTGATCGGCGTCGAGGCCCTGTTGTGGATCGCCTTGGTGGTCGGCGGGCTGGTCGGCCTGTTCGATGGCCTGTGGGCCACCCACAAGTGGCTGGGTCTGGGTGTCCCGGCGTTCCTGCTGGATGTCACCTGGGGGCTGGGCGGCAACACCAACGGCGTGCTGATGCACCTGATCAACTTCGCATGGGGCGACCATGGCGACGGTCCCGCCGAGAACCGTCACGACGCCCACCGCTACGTCCAGGGCTTTGCCGTGCGCTCGGGCTTCGCCTTCACCCAGGGCGCGGTGATGAGCAACACGGGCAATTGGAATCCGACCTCCGACCTGTTCAAGCACGAGACGATTCACATCTGGCAAAACCGCGTGCTGGGACCGTTCTTCTGGTTCTCCTATGTCGGCTGGATGGCGCTGACCATCATCCCCGCCCTGATCGCCGGCCTGATCGATTCCGGTCGCCGGATCGGCGACGCCATCACCTGGTGGACCTATTTCGACAATCCCTGGGAAGTGATGGCCTACGGCATCGCCAATCCGTCGGACCGGACGGGCCAGGTGTTCATGAGCGGCGGCGGCACGGTGACGGGGTGGGTCTGCTGGCCCTGGCCCTTGGCCATTGTGCTTTCGGCGGTCGGCGTGGTGGGCCTGGGCGCGGCGTTCGTGGCGATCCTGGTGGCCGGCTATGGCTGAGCCGCGTCGATGAAGGCCGTTATCATCATCCTGGTCCTGGTCGTCATCGGCTTCGCCGTGGCGATCGGCGTGGCGGTCTATCGGGCCACCACGCCACCGGCCCCACCGGCGGCCCACGGACCGCCCACGACCAGCAGCGGCGAGATCGACGAGGACGCGCTGGCCACGTGGGAGCCTCCGCCGATGGCCTCGGTCATGGCGGGGCTGTCACGCCCGTTCGCGCCGAAACTGCTGAAGAAGGCGGTCGACCTCACCGGTCAGCCCGGCTCGGGCCTGGCGGGCGACAAGCCTGGTGAATTGCCGATCGGTCGGTCGGACAAAAAGATGCGCATCGCTCGTCTTCGCCTGGTCGAGGGCCGCGGCGCGGTCGCGACCTATCGGTGCGGAGCCGAGGTCGAGACGGGGGAAGCCGAGGACGAGAAGGCGGGTGAGAACTGCCCTCAGGTCGTGTGCCTGTGTCATGAAGATGCGGTCCTGGAAGAGGATGAGGTCGAGGCTTGCGAGGAGCCCTGGCGGAAGGCGCGGGCGATCGGCGACGACAAGTTCCGTTGCCGCAAGAAGGATGACGACGTCGCGGCCGTCATCTACCGGCGAGGCGGGGTGATCCAGGTCGCGCCGATGGGGGAAGGCGCCGCCACCGTGTCGATCCGGTAATCAGATCCTGACGGTCCGGACCGCCGAGATCATCGCCAGCAGCGACCCGATCAGCAGCACCAGCAGCCAGATCGCTCCGACGATGGCGATGACCAGCGCGCCTATGGCGTCGGTGATGCTGGCCAGGAAGCCCGGCGGAAAGTCGATCAGGAACGCCAGCAGCAGGGTGGCGCCGATCGAGACCGCGCTGAGGATGACGATGCCCTTGTTCTGCAGGAACCGCTGGTGGGCGAGGAGCAGCAGGATGCAGAAGGCGATCTTCAGGATCAGGATCAGGCCCAGGGTGGCGGTCGCCGCCCCGGTCGGAAAATCGGCGAAGGCGGCGAAATAGGCGATCGTGCCGAACGGCACGGCCACAAGCAGGGTGATCATCAGGATCAGCAGACCCAGGGCCGCCAGCGCCATGACGATGGCGCCCAGCAGGCCGAAAAAGGCGATCACCAGGGTGACGATCCCCTGAACGCGCCCGATCACGCTGCGCGACAGCACAATCCCGAGGCCCATCAGCAGGACGGTGTAGAGGAGCAGGCCGTCGAGCACGGGCAGGTAGCGAATGCCCAGGCCGGGCGTCGAAGCCTCGAAACCGGCCTGATGCACGGCGTCCAGAACGAAGGCCGAAGCGCATTCCACGAGCAGGGCCACCAGCAGGACGAAGCCGGCCAACCAGAAGAACGGTGCGCGCAAACGGTCCATGGGACTGCCCCGGTGTTGAAACCTGAAGTCTGCCCGATCTCTACCTTAGCGACAAGAAATGTTGACCTGTCCCGCAGGGTTGCGCTTCCGGGGCGAGGCCTGAGAACAGTCGGGCCTGTTGTTTTTTCGGACCGGCGGGGCGCCGTTCATCCAGCCGCCGATCGCCCTGCGAAGCCCCGACGCCGGGGGTTGAGGGAAGGCGCCCGGGTTTGAACCGGCAGGGCGCTTCCGTACCCGGATGACATCCAATAGGTGCATCAGACCTTGCTTAGCTTTCCCAGGCGCCTACATGCCTGACGCCGGGACCCGGCAGGAGGCTGGAATGAACGGCGCGCCAAGCAGAACTTCGACGAACACGCCGCGCTCGCGCGCGGGGACCATCGGCCTGATCGCCGCGGGCGTTTTGGGCGTAAGCGCGGCGAGCGCTCACGCCCAAAAC
>NZ_JBWKPX010000020.1:39390-44377 GCF_059418465.1 Caulobacter sp. GW821-FHT09A05 | reverse complement strand
GTCCGGCGCGGTTGGCGGCGTCGCGACCCCCCCCCCCCAACCCCCCCCCCCGCCGAACCGCCGCCGCCATTGGTGGCCGCGCCAGTGGCGAGCGCCGATTCCATCGACACCGCCTACGACCCGCTGCAAGGCTTCAACCGCGGCAGCTTCGGCGTCAGCATGGGCCTGGACCGTGCTGTGCTCCGTCCGGTCGCCCACGCCTACATGGCGGCGACTCCCAGCCCGCTGCGTCGCCGCGTCAGCGCGGTGGTCTACAACCTGGGCGAGCCGAGCACGACGGTGAACGACATCCTGCAGGGCAAGCCCAAGCGGGCCGGCCGCTCGTCGGCGCGCTTCCTGATCAATTCCACGATCGGGGTCCTGGGCATCTGGGACGTGGCCAGCGGCATGGGGCTGAAAGCCCACGACGCCGACTTCGGCCAGACCTTCGGCCGCTACGGCGTCCGGCCCGGCCCCTATCTCTACGTGCCGGTCATTGGCCCGTCGAACTTCCGTGACGGCGTCGGCCGCGTGCTGGACTTCTTTACGGACCCGGTCGGCATCGTCGGCGGCGGCTATACGACCACCTTCGGGGCCGCTCGCCTGGGCGTGCAGACGGTCGACACCCGCGCGCGGGCCGACACCGCCTTCCGCGCGCTGGACGACGCCACCGATCCCTATGTGACCGCGCGTTCGGCCTATGGCCAGTACCGCGAAGCCTTCATCCGGGAAGCCACGGGCGAGGTGCAGGCCTTGCCCGATTTCGACAGCGACTTCCCGGCCGACTCCGCCCCCGCCGCGGAGCCCGCCTCCGCGCCGCCCGCTCCCTCCGAACCATCCCAATGAATTCGCCGGAAACGCCCATGACTGACGCTCGCCCCACCCGCCGCTTCGCCCAGATGGCCCTGGTCGCCCTGGTTGGCCTCGGCGCCCTGGGCCAGGCGGGCGCCGCCTCCGCCCAGGCGGCGCGCGACCCCCAGGCCGAACAGTTCGTGCAGACGCGCGCCCAGCGGGTGATCACGGTCCTGGCCGACAAGAACCAGAGCATCGCCCAGAAAAAGGCGACCTTCCATCAGGCGATCGACCAACTGGCCGACGTGCCGAGGATCACTAATTTCGTGCTCGGCAAGTACGCCCGCACCGTCACGCCCGACCAGCGCCAGCGGTTCGCGGCGGCGTTCCGCGTCTATGCGGAAAGCGTGTACCAGAATCGCATCAGCGACTATCACGGCGAAGTCCTGAAGGTGACGGGCTCGACGGTCCGCAAGCCGGGCGACGTCATCGTCAACACCACGATCTCGGGTGGCCAGGTCGGCCAGCCGCTCCCGGTGGCCTGGCGGGTGATGGGCGGCGGAACCTCTTGGAAGGTCGTCGACGTTCAGTTCAAGGGCGTGTGGCTGGCGATCACCCAGCAGCAGGACTTCGTTTCGACCATCGATAACGCCGGCGGCAATATCGACGTGTTGATCAGCCAGTTGCAGCGGGACGCCCAGCGTCCCGCTTCGCGATAACAACAGGGACGAGGCGGCCGTTCGGGCGGCCGGCCTCGCAGGGCTTCGAAAGGATAAAGGGCTTGCGCGAACAATGGGCCGAGACCCTGATGGGTCTCCTCGTTCTCGTCCTGGCGGCGGGTTTCCTGGTCTATTCGCTGACCGTCGGCGGCGTCGGCAGCAAGCCGGGCGGCTATGACGTCACGGCCAAGTTTGGCCAGGTCGGCTCGCTGGCGCCGGGCGCGGCGGTCAGCGTCGCGGGCGTCAAGGTCGGCACGGTTTCGCAGATCAGCCTGGATCCCAAGACCTATCTGGCGGTCACGAAGCTCAGCCTGGACCCCGACGTCAAGCTGCCGTCCGACTCCACCGCCAAGATCACCAGCGACAGCCTGCTGGGCGGCGTCCATGTGGCGATCGCCCCCGGCGGCGCGGCCGACGACATCAAGCCGGGCGGCGAGATCGACAACACCCAGGGCGCGGTCGACCTGTTCGGCCTGATCGGTTCGGTGATGCGGCCGCAAGGCGACGGCGGGGCCGGCAACGCCGCGCCGGCCGCCGGCGCACCCGCGGCGAACCCCGCCGCCACGGCTCCGGACAGCTACTGAGATGGCCGCGGCCAACGCGGCGATCCCCGCGGTCTTCAAGCCTCTGCGCACCATCGGCCGCTCGACGCTGGGCGCCTTGCGCATGGTGGGCGGGGTCGGGGTCTTCGCCCTGCGCGGCGTGATCTCGGTGTTCAGCCCGCCGTGGTTCCCCGTCCAACTGCTGCGCCAGCTGGTCGCCATTGGCTTCTTCTCGCTGCCGGTCGTGGGCCTGACGGCGATCTTCACCGGCGCGGCCCTGGGCCTGAACATCTATACCGGCGGCGGACGGTTCAACGCCGAGCAGGTGATGCCGCAGATCGTCGCCCTGGGCATCACGCGGGAGCTGGGGCCCGTTCTGGCGGCCCTGATGCTGGCCGGACGGGTCTCGGCCGCCATCGCCGCCGAGATCGGAGCCATGCGCGCCACCGAGCAGATCGACGCCATGCGCACCCTGTCGACCGACCCGTTCCGCTATCTGGTCGCGCCGCGTCTCCTGGCCGCGACCCTGGTGCTGCCGCTGCTGACCCTGGTCGCGGACATCATCGGCGTGGCCGGCGGCTGGTTGGTGGCGGTGCGGATCCTGGACTTCAACTCGACGATCTATGTCCGCAACACCATGAACTTCATCCAGGGCTGGGACGTCGGCTCGGGACTGATCAAGGCGGCCGTGTTCGGCTTCATCGTCGCCCTGATGGGCTGCTACCACGGCTACAACGCCAAGGGCGGCGCGCGGGGCGTGGGCCGGGCGACCACCCATGCGGTGGTGTCCTCGGCGATCCTGATCTTCGCCTCCGACTATTTCCTCACAACGCTGTTCACGCACGCATGACCGAGATCCCCAAACTTGAATGGAAGGGCGTTCGCAAGCGCTTCGACGGGCCGGTCCTGGACGGTCTGGACCTCAGCGTCGCGGCGGGGCGGTCGCTGGTGATCATCGGCGGGTCCGGCCAGGGCAAGTCGGTGACCATCAAGGTCGCCATGGGTCTGGTGCGCCCCGACGCCGGCCAGGTGCTGGTCGACGGCGAGGACCTGATCGGCGTGAGCGGCGCGTCGCGTCGCAAGCTGTTCGAGCGCATCGGCGTCCTGTTCCAGGGCGCGGCGCTGTTCGACAGCCTCAGCGTCTGGGAGAACGTCGCCTTCCGGCTGATCAACGCCGACGGCGTGCCCCGCAAGGAGGCCAAGGCGCGGGCGATCGAGGCCCTGGGCCGCGTTCACCTGGGCGCCCATGTCGCCGATTCCTATCCGTCCGAGCTGTCGGGCGGCATGCAGAAGCGGGTCGGCCTGGCCCGGGCGGTGGTGGCCAGTCCCGAGATCATCTTCTTCGACGAGCCGACCACGGGCCTGGACCCGATCACCTCGGCGGCCATCAACGAGCTGATCGTCGACCAGGTGAAGGGCCTGGGCTGCACGGCGGTGTCGATCACCCACGACCTGGCCTCGGCCCGGACGATCGGCGACGAGATCGCCATGCTGCACGCCGGCAAGATCGTCTGGCGCGGCGCCCCGGCCGAGCTGGACCGCACGGACAATCCTTATGTGCGCCAGTTCGTCGATGGGCGGGCTGACGGGCCGATGGCCAGCACGGTCTGAGGCATGGCGGCGTGGGCGGCGAGGGCGGCGGCGTTTGCGCTCATGCTGGGCTGCGGCCTGGCGGGGGCGGCTCAGGCGCAGGACTATGTCCGCGCCGACTGCCGGGCCCAGATCGATTCGGCTGCGTTGCGGTTCGATACGTCGTTGCACCAGCGCTGGTACAAGCGGTTCTGGACCGGCGAGTGCGATCACCTGCCGTTCTGCTTTTCCGGCTCGCCGAACTGGAACGACATTGTCGGCAAGCTGCTGACCCGGGGCGGTCCGGCCGAGCGGACGGCCCTGCTGCCCAAGGCCTGCCGGCTCGGCCAGATGATCGGGCTGGAATGGGCGCGCGACAAGAAGGTCCGCCGAATCGACACCGGCGACCTGCACGCCTTCAAGAGCCAGCTGGAGGCCTCCGGCGACGCCCTGCGCGGGGTTGAACGCGTCGAGGCCTCGGCCCGCGCGAAAATGGCGCGATAGCGACCACCGCCGTCCATCGGTGAAGAGCTTCACCATGAGAGCGGAACCAAAGAATTTTCCCTGCGTTGGACCGTTTCGGGGAGGGGCAAGGGAATCCGGGACAGGACGTCGAGCGCGGCAGAGCGCTTTCAACGCCGAAATCGGCTTCCCACGAGCGCCGCCCACGTAGATCGAACGGTTTCGACGTGGAGTATTCCTATGCCGGCGGCACAGTCCAAGGCGCAGCAGCGCGGGCTCGACAACCACCAGCTTCTGGCCGCCTTGCGCGCCTTTCGGCGCGGCGACTTCTCGGTGCGGTTGCCGACCGACCTGTCCGGCCTGGACGGCGAACTGGCCGAGGCTTTCAACGACGCCGTCAATCTGAACGATCAAATGTCGAAAGAGTTCGAGCGCCTCGGCGACGTCGTCGGCAAGCAGGGCAAGATCAACCATCGCGCCCGCCTGCCGGGCGCCACCGGCTCGTGGGCCGCCAGCGTCGACGCGGTCAACAATCTGATCACCGACATGGTCCATCCGACCGCCGAAATGGCCCGGGTGATCGGCGCCACCGCCAAGGGCGACCTCAGCCAGACGATGGACCTGGAGAACGAGGAACGTCCGTTGCGCGGCGAGTTCCTGCGCATCGGCAAGGTCGTCAACACCATGGTGGGTCAGCTGGGCTCGTTCGCCTCGGAAGTGACCCGCGTGGCCCGCGAAGTCGGCACCGAGGGCAAGCTGGGCGGCCAGGCGCAGGTGAAGGGCGTGGCCGGCACCTGGAAGGACCTGACCGACAACGTCAACCTGATGGCCGCCAACCTGACCGGCCAGGTTCGCAACATCGCCGAGGTGACCACCGCCGTCGCCAACGGCGACCTCTCGCGCAAGATCACGGTCGACGTGAAG
>NZ_JBWKPX010000020.1:0-39290 GCF_059418465.1 Caulobacter sp. GW821-FHT09A05 | reverse complement strand
GGCGAGGTGCTGGAGCTGAAGAACACCATCAACACCATGGTGGACCAGCTCAACAGCTTCGCCTCGGAAGTGACCCGGGTGGCGCGGGAAGTGGGCACCGAGGGCAAGCTGGGCGGCCAGGCCAACGTGAAAGGCGTGGCCGGCACCTGGAAGGAGCTGACCGACAACGTTAACCTGATGGCCGGCAACCTGACGGGCCAGGTCCGCAACATCGCCGAGGTGACCACCGCCGTCGCCCGCGGCGACCTCTCGCGCAAGATCACGGTCGACGTGAAGGGCGAGGTGCTGGAGCTGAAGAACACCATCAACACCATGGTGGACCAGCTCAACAGCTTCGCCTCGGAAGTGACCCGCGTGGCGCGGGAAGTGGGCACCGAGGGCAAGCTGGGCGGCCAGGCCCGCGTGGAAGGCGTGGCCGGCACCTGGAAGGACCTGACCGACAACGTCAACCTGATGGCCGGCAACCTGACCGGCCAGGTCCGCAACATCGCCGAGGTGACCACCGCCGTGGCCATGGGCGACCTCTCCAAGAAGATCACCGTCGACGTGAAGGGCGAGGTGCTGGAGCTGAAGAACACCATCAACGTCATGGTGGACCAGCTGAACGCCTTCGCCTCGGAAGTGACGCGGGTGGCGCGCGAAGTGGGTACGGAAGGCAAGCTGGGCGGTCAGGCCAACGTCACCGGCGTCGGCGGCACCTGGAAGGAGCTGACCGACAACGTCAACCTGATGGCCGGCAATCTGACCGGCCAGGTCCGCAACATCGCCGAAGTGACCACCGCCGTGGCCATGGGCGATCTTTCCAAGAAGATCACCGTCGACGTGCGCGGCGAGATCCTGGAGCTGAAGAACACCATCAACACCATGGTCGACCAGCTGAACTCCTTCAGCTCGGAAGTGACCCGGGTGGCGCGGGAAGTGGGCACCGAGGGCAAGCTGGGCGGTCAGGCTCAGGTGAAGGGGGTGGCCGGCACCTGGAAGGACCTGACCGACAACGTCAACTTCATGGCCGGCAACCTGACCGGTCAGGTCCGCAACATCGCCGAGGTGACCACCGCCGTCGCCAACGGCGACCTCTCCAAGAAGATCACCGTCGACGTGCGCGGCGAGATCCTGGAGCTGAAGAACACCATCAACGTCATGGTCGACCAGCTGAACGGCTTCGCCTCGGAAGTGACGCGGGTGGCGCGGGAAGTGGGTACGGAAGGCAAGCTGGGCGGCCAGGCCCAGGTGAAGGGCGTGGCCGGGACCTGGAAGGACCTGACCGACAACGTCAACCTGATGGCGGCCAACCTGACCGGCCAGGTGCGCAACATCGCCGAGGTGACCACCGCCGTCGCCATGGGCGACCTCTCCAAGAAGATCACCGTCGACGTGCGCGGCGAGATCCTGGAGCTGAAGAACACCATCAACGTCATGGTCGACCAGCTGAACTCCTTCAGCTCGGAAGTGACCCGGGTGGCGCGAGAAGTGGGCACCGAGGGCAAGCTGGGCGGCCAGGCCCAGGTGAAGGGGGTGGCCGGCACCTGGAAGGATCTGACCGACAACGTCAACTTCATGGCCGCCAACCTGACCGGCCAGGTCCGCAACATCGCCGACGTCACCACCGCCGTCGCCAAAGGCGACCTCTCCAAGAAGATCACCGTCGACGTGAAGGGCGAGATCCTGGAGCTGAAGTCGACCATCAACGTCATGGTCGACCAGTTGAACGGCTTCGCCTCGGAAGTGACGCGGGTGGCGCGGGAAGTGGGTACGGAAGGCAAGCTGGGCGGCCAGGCCCAGGTGCCCGGCGTGGCCGGGACCTGGAAGGACCTGACCGACAACGTCAACATGATGGCCGCCAACCTGACGGGCCAGGTCCGCAACATCGCCGACGTCGTGACCGCCGTGGCCCAGGGCAACCTCAAGCGCAAGCTGACCCTGGACGCCAAGGGTGAAATCGCCTCGCTGGCCGACACTATCAACGGCATGATCGAGACCCTGGCCACCTTCGCCGACCAGGTGACCAACGTGGCGCGCGAGGTGGGTTCAGAAGGCAAGCTGGGCGGCCAGGCCCGGGTGCCCGGCGCCGCCGGTCTGTGGCGCGATCTGACCGACAACGTCAACGAACTGGCCGCCAACCTGACCACCCAGGTCCGCGCCATCGCCGAGGTGTCGACGGCCGTGACCAAGGGTGACCTGACCCGGTCGATCACCGTGGAGGCGTCGGGGGAGGTCGCGGCCCTGAAGGACAACATCAACGAGATGATCCGCAACCTGAAGGATCAGACGTTGAAGAACACCGAGCAGGACTGGCTGAAGACCAACCTGGCCCGGTTCAGCCGCATGCTGCAGGGCGAGCGCGACCTGTCGACCGTGTCGAACCTGGTGCTGTCCGAACTGGCCCCGCTGATCAACGCCCAGCACGGGGTGTTCTACGTCTCCGACCACGACGTGAACGGCGAGCCGGTGCTGAACCTGGCCGCCAGCTACGCCGCCAACCCTGGCGACCGGCCGCCAGCCCGCCTGCGCCGGCGCGAGGGCCTGATCGGCCAGTGCGCGGCCGAGCGCCAGCGGATCCTGCTGACCAATGTCCCGTCGGAATACATCAAGATCAGCTCGGGCCTGGGCGAAGCGGCGCCGCAGAACATCATCGTGCTGCCCGCCCTGTTCGAAGGCGAGCTGAAGGCGGTGATCGAGCTGGCCACCTTCGGCACCTTCAACGAGACGCAGCAGGCCTTCCTCGACCAGCTGATGGAATCCATCGGCATCGTGCTGTCGACCATCGCCGCCAACATGCGGACCGAGGGCCTGCTCGAACAGTCGCAGCTACTGACCGCCGAGCTCCAGGCCCAGCAGGAAGAGCTGAAGAAGACCAACGACCGCCTGGAACAGCAGGCCGCGTCCCTGCGGCAGTCGGAAGAACTGCTGCGCTCCAAGCAGGACGAACTGCAGCAGACCAACGCCGAGCTGGAGGACAAGGCGGTCCTGCTGTCGGCCCAGAACAAGCAGGTGGAGGCCAAGAACGCCGAGGTCGAGCAGGCCAAGGCGGCGCTGGAGGAAAAGGCCGAGCAACTGGCCCTGACCTCGAAGTACAAGTCCGAATTCCTGGCCAATATGAGCCACGAGCTGCGCACGCCGCTCAACAGCCTGCTGATCCTGTCCAAGATGCTCAGCGAGAACGCGCAGGGGAACCTGAGCGCCAAGCAGGTGGAGTTCGCCCGCAACATCCACAGCGCCGGCGCCGACCTGCTGGGCCTGATCAACGACATCCTGGACCTGTCGAAGATCGAGAGCGGCACGGTCACCCTCGACATCGGCGAGATGTCGTTCGCGTCCCTGCGCGACCAGACCGACCGCACCTTCTCCCAGCTGGCCCAGGACAAGAAGCTGGACTTCTTCGTCAACATCGACCCGGCCCTGCCGCGCTCGATGTACACCGACGACAAGCGGCTGCAGCAGGTGATCAAGAACCTGCTGTCCAACGCCTTCAAGTTTACCCAGGCCGGCTCGGTGCGCCTGTCGATCGCCCGGGCCGAGGATGGCTGGGCGCTGGGCAACGACCACCTCAACAAGGCCGGCCAGGTTCTGGCCTTCTCGGTCGAGGACACCGGCATCGGCATCCCCGAGGACAAGCAGCGGATCATCTTCGAGGCCTTCCAGCAGGCCGACGGCACCACAAGCCGCAAGTACGGCGGCACGGGTCTGGGCCTGTCGATCAGCCGCGAGATCACCCGCCTGCTGGGCGGCGAGCTGCGGGTCGTCTCGACGCCGGGGCAGGGCAGCACCTTCACGCTCTACCTGCCGCTGAACTTCAGCCCGGCGGCTCAGCCCCAGTCGACCCAGCCGCTTCGCCCGGCCACGTCGCCGGTCCAGACCTTCCGGCTCTCGACGACGGAGGCTGGATCGGTCGAGCCCGCCGAGACCGTGGTTGACGATCGCGAGCAGATCGAGCCTGGCGACGCGGTGGTGCTGATCGTCGAGGACGACACCCGCTTCGCCTCGATCCTGCTGTCGCTGGTGCGCGACAGCGGGTTCAAGGGCGTCGTCACCGGCGAGGGCTCGGCCGTGCCCTCCCTGGCCCGGCGCTTCAGCCCTGACGCCATCATGCTGGATATCGGCTTGCCCGACATGGACGGCCTGGCGTTGCTGGACCTGCTCAAGCGCACGCCGGACACCCGGCACATCCCGGTCCAGGTGATATCGGCCGACGACCACGGCGGGCTGGGCCTGTCGATGGGCGCCTTCGGCTTCACCAGCAAGCCGGTGGAACGCGAGGCGGTCGCCTCGACCCTGGAAAAGGTCAAGAAGCTGGTCGCCGAGACCGGCCGCGCCCCGATCCTGGTCGGTGGTCCCGGCCAGGCGGCCGACACGCTGCGCGACGCCATCGGCGCGGTGAAGGTCGTGGCGACCTTGTCGGACCTGCCGGACGACGCCTTCACGGGCGAGGGCGATTGCCTGGTGATCGACGTCGGCTCCGGGCCGGTCGGGCCGTTCATCGACACCCTCAAGCAACGCGGCGCGGCGTCGGGCGTGGCGGTGATCTATGCGCCCGAGGAGCTGGATCCCGAGGAGGACCGCCGGCTGCGCCTGGCGGTGTTCTCCGGTCTGGCGCGCCTGGCCCGCACGCCCGAGCAGTTGATCGACCACGTCACCATGTCGTTGCACGCGCCCCTGGATCGCCTGTCCACGCCGGCCAAGGCGATGATCGCCCACAGTCGCCACGCCGACTCCGTCCTGACGGGCCTGACCGCGGTGGTGATCGACGACGACATCCGCAACATCTTCTCGCTGGCCAGCGCGCTGGAGGAGTACGGCATCGAGCTGCGCTACGCCGAAAGCGGCCGTGAAGGCCTGGAGCTGCTCGACAGCCTGCCCGAGGTGGATATGGTGCTGGTTGACATCATGATGCCCGACATGGACGGCTACGAGACCATGCGCGAGATCCGGGCCCGACCGCGCTTTTCCGACTTGCCGGTGATCGCCGTCACCGCCAAGGCGATGAAGGGCGACCGCCAGAAGTGCATCCAGGCGGGCGCGTCGGATTACGTGTCCAAGCCGGTGGATATCGACCAGTTGATCTCCGTCCTGCGGGTCTCGGTCCAGCGCACCGACGCCCAGCGCCTGGCCGGCGACAATGTCGTCACCATCCACAGCGCTGCAGCGCAATGAGCATACCCGCGGTCAAGCATCAGGCGGTTCCGCCGCCGGAGGATCGGCCTCGAACGCGGATCCTCATCGTCGACGACGATGAGCGCAACGCCTTCGCCGCGATCCAGGCCCTGGAAACCCTCGGCCAGGAACTGGTCGTCGCCCGTTCGGGCGAGGAAGCCCTGCGCCACCTGCTGACCGACGACTTCGCGGTCATCCTGCTGGACCTGCACATGCCCGGCATGGACGGCTACGAGACCGCCGAACTGATCCGCCAGCGTCGTCGAAACCGCGACGTGCCCATCGTGTTCCTGACGGCCGTGTTCCGGGACGAGGCCCACATCTTCAAGGCCTATTCGGCCGGGGCCGTCGACGTGGTGTTCAAGCCGGTCGACCCGTTCATCCTGCGCTCCAAGGTGCAGGTGCTCGTCGACCTGCACATCAAGACCCTGGAACTGGAGCAGCAGTCGGAGAGCCGCCGCCTGCTGATCGAGGAGAACGCTCGCATCCATGCCGAGAAGCTGGCGGCCGAGCGAGCCCTTCGCCGCACCCAGGAGCGCCAGGAGGCGATCCTCCGCGCCCTGCCGGTGGTCTTCCATTCGCGCACCGCCGACGCGCCGTACGAGCCGCTGTTCGTGGGCGGCAACGTCATGGAATTGACAGGCTTTTCGGCCGAGGACTTCCTGGCCACGGCCGACTTCGGCATCAGCCGGGTCCATCCCGACGATGTCGAGATCGTCGTGCGCGCCCAGGCCGAGGCCCGAAAGTCCGGGGCCTATGCTTGCGAGTACCGATGGCGGTGCGCCGACGGCTCCTACCGTTCGCTGATCGACCAGGGGGTGCTGGCTCAGGACGAGGAGAGCGGGCGGCAGGTGGTGTTCGGCACGCTGCTGGACAACACCGAGCGCCGGGGCCTGGAGGAGCAGCTCAGCCATGCCCGCAAGATGGAGGCGGTCGGCCAGCTGACAGGCGGCGTCGCCCACGACTTCAACAACCTGCTGACCGTGGTCCTGGGCAATATCGAGCTGATCAAGCGGCGAACCGGCGAGCAGCACGAGTTGGCCCGGCAGATCGACGCCGTCCGCCTTGCGGCTGAGAAGGGCGGGGCGCTGACCCGCCAGCTTCTGGCCTTCTCGCGCCGCCAGCGCCTGAACCCGCTGACTGTGGATCTCAACGTGCTGATCGCCGACTTCGCGCCGCTGCTGCGCCAGGCGGTGGGCGAGGCCGTGGTCATCGACCTGAGCCTGACCGACGAGCCGCTGCCGGCTCACCTGGATCCCGCCCAGTTCGAGAGCGCCCTGCTGAACCTGGCGGTCAACGCCCGTGACGCGATGGAGGGGGGTGGTGTCCTGTCCATCGCCACCAGAACCGTCGGCGAGGACGATCCCAGGATCCTGGTTACTGTGCGCGACACCGGCCAGGGCATGGACGCCGGCGTGGCCTCGCGCATCTTCGAGCCGTTCTTCACGACCAAGGAGATCGGCAAGGGGTCGGGGCTGGGCCTGTCGCAGGTCTACGGCTTCGTGCGGCAGTCGGGCGGCGAGGTTTCGGTGAGCAGTTCGCCGGGGCAGGGGGCGGTCTTCGAAATCTACCTGCCCAGGAGCCAGGCGGCGCTGAGCCCGCGCGGCGCCGGCGGCGAGGCCGGGGAGACCGTGCGCGGCTCCGAACGGGTGCTGGTGGTCGAGGACGACCCGGCGGTGCTGGCCATGGCGGTCGAGACGTTGGAGGGCCTGGGCTATCAGGTCACCACGGCCGACACGGCGGCGGCCGCGCTGAAGCGGCTCAGGGGCCGCAAGGCGTTCGACCTGCTGTTTTCCGACGTGGTCATGCCCGGTGGCGTCAACGGCGTGCAACTGGCGCATCTGGCGCTGCAGGAACGGCCGGGGCTCAAGGTCTTGCTGACCTCCGGCTATGTGGGCGACGAGGCGGCGTCCTGGGCCAACGAGTTCCCGATGATCGACAAGCCGTATCTGGGCCCGACCCTGGCGGCCAAGATCCGCGCCGTGCTGGACGCCGAAGTCCTGGCGGCGAACCAGCCAAAGCTGCGGCAAGGCTAGGTGGGGCGAGTTTCCGCAAGCGCGCGCCTTGTCGCCGCGCCAGTCGGCGCCATCTGACAAGCTCGGCCGCGCCGGCAGGAGCGGCCTTTGCTTTCGGAGCCGACCATGACCGACCTTTCAGCCTTTCCGATCACCCGGCGCTGGCCCGCCCGGCATCCCGACCGGCTGCAGCTGTACGGCCTGCCCACGCCCAACGGGGTCAAGGTGTCGATCATGCTGGAGGAGATCGGCCTGCCCTACGAGCCCCACACGATCGATATCGGCAAGGACGAGACCTGGACGCCCGAATTCCTGTCGCTGAACCCCAACGGCAAGATCCCCGCCATCATCGATCCCGACGGTCCGGGCGGAAAGCCGATCGGTCTCTTCGAGTCCGGCGCGATCCTGGTCTACCTGGCGGAGAAGACCGGCAAGCTCCTGCCCCAGGACCCCGCCCAGCGCTACGAGACCCTGGCCTGGGTGTTCTTCCAGATGGCCGCGATCGGCCCGATGTTCGGCCAGGTCGGCTTCTTCCACAAGTTCGCGGGCCGCGAGTACGAGGACAAGCGTCCCCGCGATCGCTACGTCGCCGAATCCAAGCGCCTGCTGGGCGTGCTGGAAGGCCGGCTGGCGGATCGTGACTGGATCATGGGCGACGCCTACACCATCGCCGACATCGCCATCCTGGGCTGGGTGCGCAATCTGGTCGGCTTCTACGGCGCCGGCGACCTGGTCGACTATGACAGCCTCACGCATGTGCCGGCCTGGCTGGAGAGGGGCCTCGCCCGCCCAGCCGTCCAGCGCGGCCTGGAAATTCCCAAGCGTCCCTAAAGGCCGCGCGCCGGGTTTCGATCCGTTCGCCAACCCGGCGCTGGCCACCTGGCCGCCCCGCGCGCGATTGTCGCGGCCAGCCTTAACCGTTTTGCGGACCTTCCGGGCCATACTGCCCGTCGGAGGTCTAGATGAACCACAACGAAGCGAGGCGGATCCGGGCGCTGCAAGGCTACGGTGTCCTCGATACGTCGTCGGACGCCGCCTTCGATCGTGTGACCCAGTTGGCGTGCGATCTGTTCGAGGTCCCCATCGCCCTGGTCTCGCTGGTCGACGAGACTCGGCTGTGGTTCAAGTCGCGCCAGGGTCTGGAGGTCTGCTCGACGGCTCGGGAACACGCGTTCTGCAGCCATGCGATCGAGTTGGGTCCCGATGCGGTGATGGTCGTCGAGGATGCGACCCTCGATCCGCGCTTCGTGGCCAATCCGCTGGTCGTCGGCGAACCGGGAATCCGCTTCTACGCCGGCGCCGTGCTGACCTCGCCGGAGGGCTGCAACCTCGGCGCCCTCTGCGTCATCGACACCAAGCTCCGTCCGCGGCCGACGGAGCGGGAGCTTGATCGCTTGCGGGCCCTGGCCCGCATCGTCGTCGGCGAACTGGAACGCACCCGCGTCAACCGCGTGAGCTGGGAGCAGGCCCGACTGCTGAACCTGGCCGAGACCATGTCGGGCGTCGCGCACTGGCGCTACGACGTCGTCACTGGCGGGCTCTTCTGGTCGGACCTGGTCTACGACATCCATGGCCTCGATCGCCGGACCCATGTCCCCAGCCTTGAGAGCGGCTTGGGAGTCTATCACCCCGAAGACCGCGACAGGGTCGCCGCCCATCTGCTGCGGGCGGCGGCCAGCGGGGAGACGTTCAGCTTCCAGGCCCGGATCGTGCGGGCCGACGGGACAGTCCGGATCGTCCAGTCCAAGGCCGGCTGCGAAGTGGACGCAAATGGTGAGGTCGTCGCGCTGGTCGGCCTGTTCCAGGACGTCACGGATCAGGTCCGCAATCTGGAGGAGTTGACCGCCAGCGAGGCGCGCTATCGGTTGCTGGCGGAGAATTCATCCGACGTCATCGTCCGCGCCGGCCTCGACGGTACGCTGCTCTACGTCTCGCCGGCCTGCCGGGCCATGGGCTACGAGCCCGAGGACATGGTTGGGACGGCGGCCGATCGCCTGGTCCATCCGGATGATCGCGAGCGCTTCCTGGTCAACTGCGCCAAGCTCTATGCGGGCGAACCTCTCGATCCGTCGGTCAACCGGGAGCATCGTTACCTGGCCGCCGACGGGCGGTGGCGCTGGTTCGAAGGCAACCCCCGGGTCGTCCGCGACGCGGAGGGACGGGCGACCGAGATCGTCAACGTCTTCCGGGACGTCACCGAGCGGCGGGAACTTCAGGAACGGGCCGAGCGCATGGCGCGCATGACCGCCCTGGCCGAAGAGATCGCGGGCATCGCCTATTGGCGGCTCGACGTCGCGACTGGCGAGGCGACCTGGTCGCCGCACGTGGCCACGCTTTGCGGTCTGGATCCCGACCCCGAGCTGGGACCGGAACAGTTCGCCGCGACCGTTCACCCCGACGATCGGCCGGCCCAGCAGGCTCGACTCAAGGCCGCCCGTGAAGACGGCGTCGGCTGGAAGCTCGCCGTCACCCGCATCGTCCTGCCTGACGGGCGGCTGCGCTATCTGGAAGGCCATGGCTATTGCGAGCGCAATGCGGCCGGTCAGGTGGTCGCCGTGTTCGGCACCGTCATGGACATTACCGCCCGGGTCGTGGCGGAGGCGTCGCGCGCGGAGGACGAGGCCCGCTATCGCGCCATGTCCGAGCGGGTGCTCCTGGCCACCCAGGCCGGCCAGATCGGCGTCTGGGAGTGGAACATCCAGACCGGCGCCCTGGCCTGGGACGATCGGATGTACGCCCTCTACGGCCTGGTTCCCGGCGAGGCGCTGACCGCCGAGCGGTTCTATGCCTGCGTGCACCCCGCCGATCGCGAGAAGGAGCAGGCCGAGGCGCGAACCACCCTGTCCGGCGACAAGCCCTACGACACCGAGTTCAGGATCGTCCGTCCCGATAGAGCGGTGCGGCATGTCCGCGCCCAGGCGACGGTCGTGCGCGACGCCGACGGCGCGCCGATGCGGCTGGTGGGCGTCAACTGGGACGTCACCGAGGTGCGCAATCTCGAACGTTCGCTGCGCGCCAGCGAGGATCGGGCGCGCAACATGATCGCCAACGCGCACCAGGCCATCGTCACCGCCGACGAGGCCGGACGGATCACCGGCTGGAACCGCCACGCCCAGCTGACCTTCGGCTGGACCGCCGATGAGGCGATCGGCGCCCACCTGGCGATGATGCTGCCCTCGGGCCAGGCCGGCATGGCCGCCTTCCTGGGCGGCGGCCTCGGCGAGGACATCGACCAGCGCATCGAGACGACCGCGCGGCGCAAGGACGGCGTCGAGATCCCGATCGAACTGGCGGTCAGCGCGGTGCGCGACGCGGCGGGATGGGAGTTGACCGCGCTGATGCAGGACATCAGCAAGCGCAAGGAACAGCAGGAGCTGTTCGAGACCGCCTTCGAGCACGCGCCGATCGGCAAGTGCCTGGTCGGACTCGACGGCGCGTTCCTGAAGGTCAATCCCACGCTCTGCAGGATGGTCGGCTACAGCAGCGAGGAGCTGCTGGCCTTGAACTTCCAGGCGATCACCCACCCGGATGACCTGGACGCCGATCTTGACCTGCTGGCCGATCTCCACAGCGGCCGGATCTCGACCTATCGGATGGACAAGCGCTACATCCGCAAGGACGGTTCGGTCGTTTGGAGCCAGCTGGCGGTGTCGCGGGTCGACAACCCCGACGGCTCGCCGCGCTATTTCATCTCGCAGATCGAGGACCTGACCGCCCGGCGGGCGGCCGAGGCCGCGCTGAAGGACAGCGAGGCCCGCTACCGGCTGATGGCCGAGAACACCACCGACATGATCCTGACGGCCGACCTGAGCGGAAGGGTCACTTTCTGCGCCGCGTCGTCCCGCGCCTTGCTGGGCTACACGCCGGACGAGGTCGTGGGCCGCAGCGCGCTGGAGCTGGCCTATCCCGAGGATCGCCTGAGGGTCAGTCGCGTCTATCGCAACCTGACCAGGGGCAAGCGGCCCGAACGGGTGCGTTGGCGTGTGCCGCACAAATCGGGCAAGCGAGATGTCTGGCTGGAATCGAATCCGTCCCTGCTGCGCGATCCGGCCAGTGACGACCCGGTCGGGTTCCTCGACGTGATCCGCGACGTCACCGCCCAGGTCGGTCAGGAGGAGGCCCTGGCCGCCGCCCGCGCCGAGGCCGAGGCGGCCGCGACGGTGAAGGGCGAGTTCATGGCCAATATGAGCCACGAGATCCGTACGCCCCTGACGGCCGTCATCGGCTTTTCGGGGCTGTTGGCCCAGCGCCCGGAACTCGACGAGATTTCGCAACGATACGTCCAGCGGGTGTCGAGCGCCGGCCAGGCGCTGCTGGCGATCGTCAACGACGTGCTCGACTTCTCCAAGCTCGAGGCCGGGCAGGTCGAGATCGCGCCGCGCCCGGCCTCGCCCCTGGCCGTGGCCCAGGACGCCCTGGCCCTGTTCGCGCCCCAGGCCGACGCCAAGGGGCTGTGGCTGGAATGCCAAGCCGAGGGCGAGCTGCCGGCGCGGGTCATGATCGATCCGGATCGCGTCCGGCAGGTGCTGCTCAATCTGGTGGGCAATGCGATCAAGTTCACCGAACAAGGCGCGGTGCGGCTGTTCGTCGGCTATGATCCGGGGGCGGCGAGGCTGCGCATGCGGGTCGAGGACACCGGCGCGGGGATCGGCGTCGAGCAGCAGGCCAAGCTCTTCCAGCGGTTCTCGCAAGTCGACGCCTCGTCGACCCGCAAGCACGGCGGGACAGGCCTGGGGCTGGCGATCTGCAAGGGCCTGACCGAAGCCATGGGCGGCGACATCGCGGTGAGCAGCGTCCCCGGCGAGGGGACGGTGTTCAGCTTCCAGATCGCGGCCCCGGTCGCGGTCGGTCCGGACGGAGAGGCGCCGGCGCTCGCGCTCGAGGCGAGCAGTCGAAGCCTGGACGGGATCCGAGTGCTGGTGGTCGATGACAATGCCGTCAATCGCGAGCTGGCGCGCACCGTGCTGGAATATATGGGCGCCGAGGTGGCCGAGGCCAGCGGCGGTCGCGGGGCGGTCGAAGCGGCGGCCGTCGAGCCGTTCGATTGCATCCTGATGGACCTGCGGATGCCCGGGGTCTCCGGGCTCGACGCCCTGGGCGAGATCCGCGACACGCCGGGTCCCAACCAGGACGCGCCCATCCTGGCCTTCTCCGCGGATTCGGACCTTGGTTTCCTGAGCAGCGACCACGGCTTCGACGGCCTAGTGTCCAAACCGATCATGGCGGCGGATCTTGTCGACGCCGTGGACCGGTGCACGCGCTGGGACGGTGTCGTCGACGACGGCGATCCCCTCGACCTCGCGGAGGCGTAGGGTGGGGCGTACACGCGTTCTGGTCGTCGAGGACGACCAGGTGATCCTGGATCTGATCACGACCCGCCTCGATATCGCGGGCTATGACACCTATTTCGCCCGCGACGGTTTCGAGGGCCTCAAGCGCCTGCACGAACTGCGGCCGTCGGCCTTGGTGCTGGACCTCAACATGCCGCGCCTGGACGGCTTCGGCCTGCTGCGCAAGATGCGCCAGGAGGGGCTGAACGTCCCGACCATGGTCTTGACGGCCCGCAACCAGCCGGACGACGTCAGGCTGGCCATCTCGCTGGGCGCCCGCGACTTCCTGGCCAAGCCGTTCAAGGACGAACAGCTGTTGCAAAGGGTGGGCCGGCTGCTGCGCCGGGCCCCGGCCAGGGCGGCCAGGGCCGTCAAGGTTTCGCCCACGTCCGAAAGCCCGCCGCCGGTCCTGCTGCCCATCGACGACGGGCCCGAACCGTTCCTGCTCTGAGAGAGTTGGGAGGAAGGTGAGCGGATCGATGTTCCACGGACGCGCGTTCACTTTTTATTCTCGGCGCCGCTTGAACCCGACGGGGGGAACGCTCAAGTTGCTTATTCGTTGAGCTCATCGGGGCGGCAGGCTCCCCGACGCAGGGCCGCCAGGAGAGCGCATGAGTCCCGACGACACCCCCGCACGGGAGGCCTCCGAGGCCCGCGCCATCGCCCTCGTCGATCGCTATCTGGCGGTCCGGCGGCGCACCGAGGCGCTGGCCAGGCCGCTTTCGCCCGAGGACCAGGGCGCGCAGTCGATGCCGGACGCCAGTCCGGTCAAATGGCACCGGGCCCACACCGCCTGGTTCTTCGAAACCTTCCTCCTGGCGCCCTTCCTGCCCGGCTACCGGGTGTTCGACCCGGCCTTCGCCTATCTGTTCAATTCCTATTACGAGGCCGTCGGCCCCCGTCAGCCGCGGCCCCTGCGCGGCCTGATCACCCGTCCGTCGGCCGACGAGGTCGGAGCCTACCGCGCTCATGTCGACGCGGCCATGGTCCGCCTGTTGACCACCGCGCCGACCGCCGAGGTGATCGAACGCCTGGACCTGGGCCTGGCTCACGAGGAGCAGCACCAGGAGCTGATCCTGATGGACCTGCTGCACCTGTTCGCCCAGTCGCCGCTGGAGCCGGCCTATCGCGACGCCGCGCCCGGGCCGCGCCCGGCCGCCGCCGAGGCCCGCTACCTCGCCTTCGAAGGCGGGCTGGTCGAGATCGGCGATGGCGGCCCCGGCTTCGCCTTCGACAATGAGCGGCCGCGCCACAAGGTCTATCTCGAACCCTATCGCCTGGCCGACCGCCTGGTCACCAACGGTGAATGGCTGGCCTTCATAGAGGACGGCGGCTATCGCCGCGCCGACCTCTGGTTCTCGGACGGCTGGGCCATCGTCAACGAGCAGGGCTGGGACGCGCCGCTCTACTGGCGTTGGGAGGACGACGGCGCCTGGACGGTCATGACCTTGTCGGGCCGACGTCCCCTCGACCTTCACGCGCCGGTCGGTCATGTCAGCTATTACGAAGCCGCCGCCTTCGCCGCCTGGTCCGGCCGCCGGCTGCCGACCGAGGCCGAGTGGGAAGCCGCCGTCAGGGCGGAAGGGCGGGGGCTGCGCCAGACGTCCGACGAGGCGTGGCAATGGACCGCCAGCCCCTATGTGGCCTATCCGGGCTTCAAGCCGGGCGCCGGCGCGCTGGGCGAGTACAACGGCAAGTTCATGGTTAACCAGATGGTCCTGCGGGGCGGGGCGGCCGAGACGCCGCCCGGCCACACGCGGCCGTCCTATCGCAACTTCTTCCACCCGGCCCAGCGCTGGGCGTTCACGGGGGTCCGCTTGGCGGACGACATGAGCGCGCTGGATCGCGAGGCGTCGACACCGACCTCGACCTTCCTTGATGACGCCCTGGCGGGCCTGACGGCCGATCGCAAGACGCTGCCGGCCAAGTACTTCTACGACGCCGAGGGCTCGCGCCTGTTCGAGGCGATCTGCGAGCTGCCGGAATACTATCCCACCCGCACCGAGACCGCGCTGCTGCGGCGGATCGCGCCGGAGATCGCCGCCCGGGTCATGGAGGGCGCGGCCCTGGTCGAGTTCGGCAGCGGGGCCAGCACCAAGACCCGGATCCTGCTGGACGCCATGCCGCAGCTGGCGGTCTATGTTCCGATCGACATCAGCCGGTCGGCCCTGGACGAGGCCAGCGAGGCGCTACGCCGGGATTATCCCGGCCTGGTCGTCGCCCCGCTGGTCGATGACTTCACCCGTGCGGTCCGGCTACCGGCGGCGGCGCGGGGGAGACCGGTGACCGGCTTCTTCCCCGGCTCGACGATCGGCAATTTCGCGCCGGCCGAGGCCGAGGAATTCCTGCGTGGCGCACATGGCCTGCTGGGCGACGGTGCGATGTTCGTGGTCGGGGTCGATATCGCCAAGAGCCCGGACATACTGACGCCAGCCTATGACGACGCCCAGGGCGTGACGGCGGCGTTCAACAAGAACGTCCTGGCGCGGATCAATGGCGAGTTGGGCGGCGACTTTAACCTGGACGCCTTCGATCACCGCGCGGTCTGGAACGCCGAGGAAAGCCGCATCGAGATGCATCTGGTCAGCCGCGTCGACCAGGCGGCGCACCTGGCGGGCCACGAAATCCGCTTCGGGGCCGGCGAGACGATTCACACCGAAAATTCGTACAAGTACGCGCCGGAGATGTTCGTGGAACTGGCCCGTCGCGCGGGCTGGAAGGTCGCGGCGCGCTGGATCAGCGACAGCCCAAGCTTCGGCGTCTTCGCTCTAGCCGGCTGAGGCGAGCGGTTCTCATCATGGCGAAGAAGGCGCGCCGCGGCCCGGAAGGACCGCGGCGCGCTTCAGGTTCAGGCGTCGCGGCCGGGCATCCGCCCGCCGCCGCGCGACGAAGAGCCGCCCTTGCGGCCCGCATTGGCCGCGAGGTCGCGGTCCTTCGCGAAGCTGCGCTTTTCGCTGGGAACACTGGCCCCCCCTTTGCGCGCGATCTCGCGGCGGCGTTCGGGGTCCATGGCGGCGAAGCCTCGGCGGCCGCGCGGCCGTTCGGTGTCGAGGTCCATAGGTTGCTCCTAATCGGGACTGGTCACGGGGGGGAACGGCGTGGCCGAGCGGTCATAGGGCCGGTCGTCGCCCGGTTGCACCGGTGGCTGGCGCATCGGCTCTTCTTCGGGCGTGGAGCCCGGGTCGTAGTCGGGTTGCGTCGGCTCGATCGGCGGCGGGGCGTCGGGGTCGGTCATGGCGTCTTTCACGTGTTCCGGTGAAGTAACCAGTGAAGTCGCGTTCGGTTCACCCGACAGGCGAGACAAAATTGCAGAGTTTGGTGTTAACCCTCAGGCGAGCAAGGTGAACGGCATGACCAAGCCCCGCGTGAAAAGGCCCGAAAGCGCAGCAATATCACGGCATTGGCGGCTGATGGCGGCCGCCGCGGCCGGGGTCGTGGGGTGGTTGGCGGCCCGCCATCTAAATGCGCCGGCCAGCAGTCACATCCTGATCGGCTGGGACGCCTGCGCCCTGGTTTACGTCACCACCACCTGGCATCTGTTCCTGACGGCGGACGAGGCCGAGGTGCGCCGTCGAGCCGCCGCCGAGGACGAAAAACCGTCGGGGATCCTGCTGCTGGTGCTGGCCGCGATCCTGTCCAGCCTGGTCGCGGTGGTGGCCGCGATGCTGAACGCGCGGTCGGCGGGACCGGAGATCAAGACGATCACCGCCGCCTGCGCGGGAGTCACCCTGGTGCTGTCCTGGGTGGTTCTGCATTCGGTGTTCACGTTGCACTACGCCCATCGCCACTTCGGCGACGGAACGGGCAAGCCCGGCTTTCTGTTCCCGGGCGAACCGGCTCGCACCTATCTCGACTTCGTCTACCTGGCCTTCAGCATCGGGGCGACTTTCCAGGTGTCGGACAACAACGTGCTGACGGCCAGGCTGCGCAATCTCGTCACCGCCCAGGCCGTCTGCGCCTATTTCTACAACACCGCGGTCCTGGCCCTGGGGATCAACATCATCGCCGGCCTGGTGGGCGCCAGCTAGCGGCGTCCTTCGCGCGAGCCCTCCAGGCGGGCCTGGAGCGGGGTCTGGGGCAACTCGGCCAGGCGCAGCTTGCCGTCGCCGTCCTTATCGAGCAGAGCGAAGCGGGCCTTGGCCGCCTTGGTCGCCTCGGCCCGGGTGATGCGGCGGTCGAAGTCGCCGTCCGAAGCCATGACGGGTTCGGGTTCGGCCAGCAGGCTGTAGGGCGTGGCGCCTTGCAGCATTCCGCCGATAAGGCCACCGCCGCGCTTGCCGCCACCCCCGCCACCCCCGCCACCCCCGCCGCCCCCGCCACCGCGCCGTCCGCCGCCGTGGCCGCCACTCCCGCCGGGCGGGCCGCCTCCGCCGCGCAGGCCCGGACCTTCGCCGCCGCCCTGGAAGCCCTGCAGGATCTCGGGCGTGACCTGGGTCTCGTAGGCCGAGACCTCGAAGCCGTCGATGACGCCGCTGTGGTCGCTGTCGATCCTGTCGAAGAACCGCAGGGCGTCGGCGACGAACTCGTCGCGCGTCAGGACGCCGTCATGATCGGCGTCGGCGCCGGCGAACCACGCGGCGACAGGGTAGGGGGCGCCGGGCTCGGCGCGGAACGGCTCGCCCGCCGGGCTGATGAACAGGCTGCGGCGCGGTTGCCGCGGCGGCCCGCCTGCCTCGCCCTCGCCGGGCGGGCGGGGACGCGGCGCCTTGCCCCAGTCGCCGCGCGGCCCGTCCTGCGGCGGACCGGAGGCGCAGGCGCTCAGGCACAGGGCGGCGAACATCAGGATGCAGGTGGTGCGGAGACGGCCGAAGGTTTGCATCCCTTGATCAACCCCGCCGGCATGTCGCGCGTATGGCGCAGCTTTTTCCGGCCCGCAACAAACCGGCGACTTGCTTGTCCGTTGCGTATCCTCGTCTAGAACGGCAGTTCGACCCGAGCGCGCAATCCGCCTTCGGGGCGGTTGTGCAGGGTGACGTCGCCGCCGTGGGCGCGCGCCACCGAGCGAACGACGGCCAGACCTAGCCCGATCCCGCCGGTCTCGCGATTGCGCGACGGCTCGCTGCGGAAGAACGGCTCGAACACGCGATCCAGCTCGGCCGGGACGATGCCGGGGCCGTTGTCGTCGATCTCGATCACCGCCAGCCGGCCCTCGGCCCGGACCCGCCCCTGGACGGCGCCGCCGTACTTCAGGCCGTTTTCGACCAGGTTGGTCAGCAGGCGGCGAAGCGCGACGGGGTCGCCGTCGATGATGATCTTCTCGCCCAGTTCCACCGACGCCTGGCCGCCGGTCTCCGCGGCCTCGTCGATGATGCTTTCCAGCAGCGAGGCCAGTTCCAGCCGGGTGCGTTCGGCCGGACGTGTGGTGTCGCGCACGAAGGCCATGGTGGCGGCGATCATCGCCTCCATCTGGTCGATGTCCGAGGCCAGCTTGGCGCGGACGTCGTCCGGCACGGCCTCGATTCGGAAGCGCAGGCGGGTCAGGGGCGTGCGCAGGTCGTGGGCCACCGCGCCGATCATCGCCGTTCTGTCCTCGACATAGCGGCGCAGGCGCTCCTGCATCATGTTGAAGGCGTTGGCGGCGGCGATGACCTCGGCCGAGCCTTTCAGCTCCAGCGGCGCGGCGCGCGGGTCGCGGCCCAGCCGCTCGGCGGCGCCGGCGAAGGCGCTGATCGGGCCCGACAGGCGGCGGGCGAACAGCCAGGCCAGGGGCGAGACGCACAGCATCGACAGCACCAGGATCAGCAGGATCCGCTGTTGCCAACTGTCGAAGCGGATGGCCGGCTTGGGCTCGATCAGGGTCCAGCGACCGTCGTCCTGATGGATGGCGAGTTTGAAGTCGCCGACGATGAACGGCTCGTCGCGCGGACCGTCCAGGCGCTGCCCACGGGGCGGGCCGCCAAAGCCGTTGGGCGGACCGCCCGGACCGCCGGGACGGCCCGGATCCTGGTCGCCTCGCGGGCCGTCGGGATCGCCCGGCGCGCCCCGCGCCCGGCGCTCTCGCGGCAGGTCCTGGACGAAGGTGCGCTTCTGGGCGCGAACGAAGAAGCGGGGTCCGGTGTCGACGTCCATCTCGATCCGCGCCGGATCGACCCCGACCTCGCGGGCCAGGGCGGCCTTGAACTCGGCGCGACGGCGGTTGTCGACCAGGCCCCGGATCGGGCCGGCGTGGCGGCGGATCAGCAGGGCCCGGCCGTCGCGCGGCTGGACCGTGGCGCCGCTCTTCACGGCGCGGGCGATCTCGCTCAATCGATAGATCTCGGGCGGCGGCGGCGGCAGGTTGAAGACCACGGCGATGGCGATCAGCTGCGCCGCCACCAGGGTCGCGATGACCAGGCCCAGGGCCTGGACGAACAGCGGCGCGCTGCCCGGGCCCCTCACCCGAACACGTTCGGTCATGGAGTGCGGGTCACCTTGGACGTGAACATGTAGCCTTCGCTGCGGATGGTGCGGATCAGCTCGCCGCCGCCGCCGTCGTCGAGCTTGCGGCGCAGGCGGCTGATCTGGACGTCGATGGCCCGGTCATAGGCGTCGCTCTCGCGGCCCCGGGCCAGGTCCAGCAACTGGTCGCGGGTCAGCACCCGCTGCGGCCGTTCGACGAAGGCGCGCAGCAGCGAGAACTCGCCGCTGGACAGGTTGACCACCACCGACTGGGGCGAGCGCAGTTCGCGGCGCACCAGGTCCAGACGCCAGCCGGCGAATTCGCAGGCCGCGCCCATGCCGTCGTCGACCGTCCGCGGCTCCTGGCGGCGGCGCAGCACGGCGCGGATCCGAGCCAGCAGTTCGCGCGGATTGCACGGCTTGGGCAGATAGTCGTCGGCGCCCAGCTCCAGCCCGACGATGCGGTCGGTCTCCTCGCCCATGGCCGACAGCATGATGATGGCCGGACCCTCGGCGGCCGACAGGCGGCGGCAGATGGCCAGGCCGTCCTCGCCCGGCAGCATGATGTCCAGCACCACCAGGTCGACCGGGCCACGGGCCAGGGCCTGTTCCATGGTCCGGGAGTCGGAGGCGGTGTCGATGGCGTAGCCGTGGCGACCCAGGAAGTCGGCCACGACGTCGCGGATGCCCGGATCGTCGTCGACGATCAGGATGCGGGCGCCGCGCGCCGGATCGGTGTTCTGGCCAAGGGTGTTTTGGCCGGGCGTGGAGACGGCGGCGGAGGCCGTCGCGGGATCTTGCGAACTTTCCATGACTTGCTCTTTCCACGCCCCTGTCTCCAGCAGATTTCACGGCTGCAACAGGGAAGCAACCCGCGCATGCGACCAATCCTCGCAATTGTTGCCTGGAGACAGCCCATGCCCCGCCTCTTGCCGAGGGCCCTGACCGCCCTTTCCCTCGCCGCCGTCGCCGGGCTGGCCCATGCCCAGGGGCCGCGCGGAAACCAGGACGCCAACGGCGACGGCGTGGTCAGCGCCCAGGAGTTCGACGCCGCCGCCAAGGCGCGATTCCAGCGCCTGGACGCCAATCATGACGGCGTGATCGACGCCGAGGAGCTGGCCGCGATCCAGAAGCGGATGGAAGCGCGCCGCGCCGAGCGTCCGGACGCGGGCAGGGGCGGCGGCGGGAGCGCCGCCTTGAGCGCCATGGACGCCGACCACGACGGCAAGATCACCGAGGCCGAAGCCCTGGCCGCCGCCAAGGCCCGCTTCGCCGCGCTCGACGCCGACAAGAACGGCGAACTCAGCCAAGCCGAACTGCCCGCTCGCCCCGGCCCGCCAAACTAGCGATCGCGCTAGCCCGGCGAGCGGTTGACCGGCGCCGCGTAGTCCCGGCCCTGGGCGGCCATCGCCTCGATCGCCCGATCGCCGACGAACGGGTTGGACCGCCGCTCGGCGCCGAAGGTCGACATCGGGCCGTGGCCCGGCACGAACTGGACGTCGTCGCCCAGCGGCCACAGCTTGCCGGTGATGGCGTCCAGCAGGTCCTGGTGGTTGCCGCGCGGGAAGTCCGTTCGGCCGATCGAGCCCTTGAACAGCACGTCCCCGACCTGGGCGAAGCGCGCCTGGCGGTGGAAGAAGATCACGTGGCCCGGCGTATGGCCGGGGCAGTGCAGCACCTCGAACTGGGTCTCGCCCAGGGTGACGACGTCGCCGTCTTCCAGCCAGCGGTCGGTGACAAAGATCCGCGCCTCGGGGATCCCGTACATCTCGCCGCTCTCCTGGATACGGTCGATCCAGAACTGATCGTCCTTGTGCGGTCCCTCGATCGGCACGCCGGTCAGGCGCTTGAGTTCGGCCGCGCCGCCGGCGTGGTCCATGTGGCCGTGGGTGATCCAGATCTTCTCCAGGGTCAGGCCCTGGTCTTCCAGCGCCTTCATCAGCCGGGGAACCTCGCCGCCCGGATCGATCACGGCGGCCTTCATCGTCTTGGCGCACCAGACGATCGTGCAGTTCTGCTGCAGCGGCGTGACCGGCGCGATGACGGCGCGGATCGGCATCTCGGTCATGCCCAAATCCTTTTCAAGCGGGCTCCCAACGAAAACGGGCGGGGACCCGAAGATCCCCGCCCGCCCGAACTAAGCGTTATGAACGCCCGTTCAAGTCCTAATCTCAGTCCACGCCGGGCACGCCGGTGGGCGGCGCGTCGGGATCCAGCTCGTGGACCTCGTCGGTGATGCCGCGGCCGACGTGGCTTTTGCGGAAGCCGTAGGCGAAGTAGATCAACAGGCCCAGCCCGCCCCAGATCGGCAGGACGGCCATCGCCTCGAGCGGCAGGTTGAAGTAGAGGCCCGCGCAGCCGACCATGGCCAGGGGCGCGATGATCCAGATCGCCGGGGTCTTGAACGGACGCGGACGGTTCGGGTCCTTCACGCGCAGCACCATCACCGCGATCGCCACCATGAAGAAGGCGAACAGGGTGCCGGAGTTGGAGATGTCGGCCAACTGGCCCACCGGGAAGAAGGCCGCGGCGATGGCGACGCAGACGCCGGTGAAGATCGTCACGATGTGCGGCGTCTTCCACTTCGGGTGGATGGTGGCCCAGCTTTGCGGCAGCAGGCCGTCTCGAGCCATGACGAAGAAGATGCGGGTCTGGCCGTAGATCATCATGAGGATGACCGAGGGCAGGGCCAGGTTGGCGGCCAGGCCCAGCAGGTTGCCGACGACGGGCCAGTTGATCTCGCGCAGCACGTGGGCGAGGGCCTCGTTGGAGCAGACCAGGCGATCGGCGTTGGCGGCGGTGGCGCAGGCGGCCTGGAAGGCGGCCGAGCCGGGCTGGACGACCGAGCCGTCCAGGGCCAACACCGGCTGGGCGCCGATGGCGCCGATCGCGCCGGCGGCGACCAGCAGATAGAAGACGGTGCAGATCCCCAGGCTGCCGATCAGGCCGATCGGCACGTTGCGCTGCGGGTTCTTGGTCTCCTCGGCGGCGGTCGAGACCGCATCGAAGCCGACATAGGCGAAGAAGATCGAGGCGGCGGCGCCGACCACGCCCATCCCCGTCGTCCCGTGCGGGCCGAACCAGCCGTTGGGGGTGAAGGGCGAGAAGTTGCCGGTCTTGAGCACAGGGATGGTCAGGATGACGAAAGCCGTCAGGGCCGTGACCTTGATCACGACCAGGATGGCGTTGACCCGGGCGCTCTCGGTGGTGCCGCGGACCAGCAGGGCGGTCACGGCCAGGGCCACCAGGATGGCCGGGATGTTGACGATGCCCTTGCTGAAGTCGGCGGCCGGCACGAAGCCGTTCATCGACCAGGCGGGCCCGGATCTCAGCAGGTCGGGCCAATGGAAGTGGAGGGCGTTCTCGATCAATCCGAGGAAGTAGCCCGACCATCCGACCGAGACGGCGCTGGCGGCGACCGCATATTCCAGGATCAGCGCCCAGCCGACCATCCAGGCCAGCAGTTCGCCCATCACGGCGTAGGTGTAGGTGTAGGCCGAGCCCGACACGGGCAGCATCGAAGCCAGTTCCGAGTAGCAGAGCGCGGCGATGGCGCAGACGGCGCCGGCGATCACGAAGCTCCACATCATGCCCGGGCCGGCCTTCTGGGCGGCGGCGGCGGTGAGCACGAAGATCCCCGTGCCGATGATCGCGCCCACGCCCAGCAGAGTCAGCTGAATGGGGCCGAGAGAGCGATGCAACGACTTCTTCTTGGCCGTGGCTAGAATCGCATCCAGTGACTTAACGCGCCACATATTTCCTCCAGAGACCCGCGGCCACCCCCGGGGGCCGCGTAGATAAATTTTGCGGACCGTGACCCGGTTACAGGGACGCGGTCAAGGTAAAGCGGAGGGCGTGCGTAATTGTTCGCCCCGCTGTGCGCAATAAGGGCCATGACCTGCCGCGCGGTTGCTGCGCCGCAGCACGCTTCCTAGCCGTTGCTGCCTCACGGTTGGGCGCTCGGCGGAACGATCGAAGTTCGGCGGCTGGCGCTTGGTGATTTGCCGCGCCGCCCTTAAACCACGCCGCGTGACCCTTCCCATCCACGAAGCCTTGCCGGCCTTGAAGTTGGCGCTCGCCGGCCGCGAGGCCGCCGTGCTGGTCGCCCCGCCCGGCGCGGGCAAGACCACGGTCGTGCCGCTGGCCCTGTTGGACCAGGCCTGGGCCGCCGGCGGCAAGATCGTCATGCTGGAGCCGCGCCGCCTGGCCGCGCGGGCCGCCGCCGCGCGCATGGCCCAGAGCCTGGGCGAGAGCGTCGGCGAGACCGTGGGGTTCCGGGTCAGGCTGCAGTCGAAGGTCTCGGCCAGGACCCGGGTCGAGGTGGTGACCGAGGGCGTCTTCACCCGGATGATTCTCGACGATCCGGGCCTGGACGGCGTGGCGGCGGTGATCTTCGACGAGTTCCACGAGCGCAGCCTCGACGCCGACCTGGGCCTGGCCCTGGCCCGCGACGCGCAAGGGCTGGTGCGCGAGGACCTGAAGATTCTGGTCATGTCGGCCACCTTGGACGGGGCGCGGATCTCGACCCTGCTGGACGAGGCGCCGATCGTCGAGAGCCAGGGACGGATGTTCCCGGTCGACACCCGCTATCTGGGCCGCGATGAGCGCCAACGCCTGGAGGAGCGGGTTGTCCGCGCCGTCGAGCGGGCCCTGGCCGAGGAGGCCGGGAGCCTGCTGGTCTTCCTGCCGGGCCAGGGCGAGATCCGGCGGACCGAGTCCTTGCTGCGCGAACGGCTGCGGCGGCCCGAGGTCGATGTCGCGCCGCTCTATGGCGCGCTGGAGCCCGCCGAGCAGGACCGCGCCGTGGCCCCTGCCGCGCCGGGGCGGCGCAAGGTGGTGCTGGCCACCTCGATCGCCGAGACCAGCCTGACCATCGAGGGCGTGCGGGTGGTGATCGACTGCGGCCTGGCCCGCGTGCCGCGCTTCGACCCGTCCAGCGGCCTGACCCGGCTGGAGACCGTGCGCGTCAGCCGCGCCGCCGCCGACCAGCGCCGGGGCCGGGCCGGCCGTACCGGGCCGGGCGTCTGCTACCGCCTGTGGGACGAGCCGGAGACCCGGGCCCTGCCGGCCTTCGCCCGGCCGGAAATCCTCGAGGCCGACTTGTCGAGCCTGGCCTTGAACCTGGCCCGTTGGGGGGCGCGCGACGCCGCCGACCTGGCCTTCCTCGACAAGCCGCCGACCGCCGCGTTCAACGAGGCGCGAACCCTGCTCAACCGCTTGCAGGCGCTGGACGGGCAGGGCGGCCTGACCGCTCACGGCCGGGCCCTGGCCGACATGCCGCTGGCCCCGCGCCTGGCCCACATGGTGGTCCGCGCCGCCGCCTCGGGCCAGGCCGAGCGGGGCGCGAAGATCGCCGCCGTGCTCAGCGAGCAGGGCCTGGGCGGCCGCGACGTCGACCTGCGCCATCGATTGGAGAGCTTCGATCGCGACCGCTCGCCCAGGGCGCGGGACGCCCGAACCTTGTCCGAACGCTGGGCGCGCTCGGCCGGCCGCGCCTCGGGCGCCGCGCCGCTGGACGACGCCCTGCTCCTGGCCGAAGCCTATCCGGAGCGGGTGGCCCGGGCGCGGGGCAAGCCCGGCGAGTACCAGCTGGCCGGCGGGCGCGGCGTCTATCTGGAGCCGACCGATGCCCTGGCCCGCGAGACCTGGCTGGCGGTGGGCGAGCTGGGCGGCGGCGAGGCCCGCGACCGGATCCTGCTGGCCGCACCGCTGGACGAGGCCGCCCTGCGCGAGGCCTTCGCCGACCGGCTGGTCGCCGAGGACCGGCTGGAGCCCGACGCCAGGGGCAAGGTCCGCGCCCGCCGCCTGCTGCGCCTGGGCAAGCTGGTGGTCGAAGAGCGGCTGCTGGACAAGGTGGATCCGGGCCTGGTGGTCCAGGCCCTGCTGGCCCAGGTCGAGCGCGAAGGGCTGTCGGCCGTGCCGCTGGGGGAGGGCGCCTGGGCCCTGCGCCGCCGCGTGGCCTTCCTGCGGGACCGCGACCCCGAGACCTGGCCGGACCTGTCGGACGCGGCCCTGCTGGCGCGTCGGACGGAATGGCTGGAGCCGCTGCTGGCGGGCCGCTCGGCCCTGTCGCAGCTTTCCGACCCCGCCCTGGCGGACGCGATCCGCACTCTGGTCCCCTGGGACCTGCACCGCCGCCTGGACGCCGAGGCGCCGGCCCGGTTTACCGCGCCGACCGGCTCCAGCTTCGCCATCGACTACGCCGCCGACGGCGGTCCGCGCGTCGACGTGCGGGTGCAGGAGCTGTTCGGCCTGACCGCCCATCCGACGGTGGGCGGCGCGCCGCTGGTGCTGGCCCTTCTGTCGCCGGGCCACAAGCCGATCCAGATCACGCGGGACCTGCCGGGCTTCTGGAAGGGCTCGTGGCGCGAGGTGAAGACCGAGATGAAGGGGCGCTATCCGCGGCACGTCTGGCCGGACGACCCGGCGGGGGCGACACCGACGACACGGGCCAAGCCCCGGGGGACATGACACTTGCCCCCTACGGGTCGCACCCTAAAGCGGCGCGCAGACCTCTTCCAGCCAGGCCCGCACCTCCGGCTCCACCCGCGGCCCGATCTCCTTGACCACCCGCGCGTGATAGGCGTCGAACTGGGCGATCTCCTCGGGGCTCAGCAGGCTCTTGTCCACCAGCCGCCGGTCGATCGGGGCCAGGGTCAGGGCGTGGAAGCGGTGCATCGGGCGGTCGCCCGTCCCGACCGCTTCGGCCGGCATCACCACCTCGAGGTTCTCGATGCGGATGCCGTACTCGCCGTCCTTGTAGTAGCCCGGCTCGTTGGAGACGATCATGCCCGGCTGCAGGGCCACCGTGTTGGGGGCCTTGCTGATCCGCTGGGGCCCCTCGTGGACGCCCAGATAGACCCCGACGCCGTGGCCGGTGCCGTGGTCGTAGTCCAGGCCGTGGCTCCAGAGCGCGGCGCGGGCTAAGGCGTCGATGGCCGAGCCGGTGGTGCCGGCCGGGAAGCGCAGGCGGGCGATGGCCAGGTGGCCCTTCAGCACCAGGGTGTTGCGGGTGACCATCTCGGCCGTCGGCTCGCCGATGGCCACCGTGCGGGTGACGTCGGTGGTGCCGTCCAGATACTGGCCGCCGCTGTCGACCAGCAGCAGGGACCCCAGGGCGGCGCGCTGGTTGCTGCGCTCGGTCGGGCGATAGTGGGGCAGGGCGCCGTGGCCGTTGGCCGCGCCGATGGTGTCGAAGCTGAGGTCCTTGAGCACGCCGGTCGCCTCGCGGAACGCTTCCAGCTTGGCCACGGCCTCCTTCTCGTCCGGCGGATTGACCTGGCCCTCGGTGGCCAGCCAGTGCAGGAACCGGGTCAGGGCCGCGCCGTCGCGCTTGTGGGCCTCGATCGTGCCGGCGATCTCGACCGCGTTCTTGCAGGCGCGCGGCAGGGTGCAGGGATCCATGGCGCGGACCACCTCGGCGCCGGCGGCGGCCAGGGTGTCGAAGTACCAGGCCGAGGACTGGGCCGGGTCGACCACCACCTTCTGGCCCGCCAGTTCGGCCAGGGCGGCGTCCAGGGCCTCAGGGCTTTCCAGCGACACCTGATTGCCCAGCCAGACCGGAAGTTCGTCCGTGACCTTGGCGGGGTCGAGGAACAGCCGCGCCGTGCCGTCGGCGCGCAGCACGGCCTGGGACAGCGGCAGGGGCGAGCGGATCACGTCGCCGCCGCGGATGTTGAACAGCCAGGCGATCGAGGCTGGGGCGGTGATCACGGCGGCCTGGGCGCCCAGGGCCGCGACGGCCGAGCCGACGCGGGCGCGCTTGGAGGCCGACACCTCGCCGGCGTACTGGACCGGATGCGGCACGACCGGCGCGGCGGGCTGGGCGGGACGCTCGGCGCCCCAGGCCTCGTCGATCGGGTTGACGGCCACGGGCTTCAGCGCCGCGCCGGCCCTGGCGGCGGCGGCCTTCAGGCCGTCCAGGGCCTGCGGGCTGTGCAGGCGGGCGTCGTAGCCGATCACCGCGCCCCTGGAGGCGGTTTCCAGATAGGCCGGCACGCCGCCCTCGACCAGGTCGCGGATCTCGAACACGCCCTGGTCGACCTGCTCGCGCACCTGCAGGGTGTAGCGGCCGTCGACGAACACGGCGGCGCGGTCCTTGAGGATCACCCCGGCCCCGGCCGAGCCGGTGAAGCCGCTGGCCCAGGCCAGGCGGTCGTTGGCGGCAGGCAGGTATTCGTTCTGGTGCTCGTCCTCGTGCGGCACGAGGAAGCCGTCCAGGCCCTGGCGGGCCATGGCGGCGCGGATCAGGGGAACGTGGCGGGGACCGAAGCCCGGATCGGTGGATTCATCGAAGGTCTGGCGCATGCCTCCGATTTAGTCCCGCCCCTTCGACCTGGGAAGGGGCGGGTTGCGATCGGGAGCCTAGTTCACCGGCTGCGGTTGCTGGGCCGGCGGGGCTTGGACGTTCGGATCGGCCGACGGGGCCAGGGTGTCGTCGCGCGAAGAGGCGGCGCGGGCGGCAGCGTCGTGGGCGGCCTGGGCGGCGTTGGCGGCCGTGTTCTCGGTCGAGCGGCGGGCGCTGTCGGCGGCGGCGCTGGCGTCGCGGGCCGCCTGCTGGGCGACGACGGCGGCCTGGCCGGCGCCGGTCTGGGCGCCTTCCATCACGCCGACGGCGCGCCCCTGCTCCTGGGCCTGGAGGAGTTGGTCCTGGTCGGGGGTGCGCGACCCGACGGTTAGCATGAAGGCCACGGCGACGATGGCCACGATGGCCACGGCCCCGGCCACGAACCAGCCGGTCGTCCCGCCTTCACGGCGGACACGAACCACGCGCTCGGTATGGGGCGCGTTGGGATCGACATAGGTCATGACGTTTGCTCCTGGAGCGAGATGTCCCGCTTGGAGAAACGTGGGTGGAAGGAAGGGCGTTCCTTCTCCCGCGCGGTTACGCGCAGTGTCAGGGGACGATGCAGACCGGCGTGATGGCATGGCGCACCAGATTGTCGGTCACGCTGGCGCCTAGGGTGCGACCTTGCTTAGCCTTGATGCCGCAATCCAGGGCCGGAAAGGAACCTGGGGTAATGATGTTCTGGACGTTGCTGATGATGTTGCTGTGCAGGATTACGTTGTCGCCTTCGGTAAGCAGGCCATAGCGCGAGCCGCTCGCCGCCACCTTGCCGTTGCCATTGAAAAGGCTGTTGGCGACGACGACCTCATTGGCGTTGGCGGTAATCTTCAGCCCTTCCGCGCCGTTGTTGTGACTTTTCAGACCCGTGATTGTCGTCGAGGTTACCTTGTCCAGCACGACGCCGGCCTGGCCCGCCAGTCCGTTCCATGAGCCGTCGAGTGTCACCCCACGTGCGGCAGAGAACAGCCATCCCGTCGTGCGGTTTGTGTCGGCCAGGCAGTCAGTGCAGAAGATCCACTCTGGCTTGCAAGGCTCAGCGTCGTTCGCGCAGTTGGGCGCCCCAGGATAGGTGTCGACAATGAAGCCGGTGTCGCAGCGAACCGCCGAGACCTTTGTGCCGTAGACGCCCGACGCGCCGCTGTAGATGACGATGCCTTGCTGGCATGTCGGCGACGGGCGAGTGACCGGGTCATAGTCCCCTTCGACCTGGATACTGCTGAGGAAGGTGTCGATATTGCTTTGGGTGACCGCCGGCGGATTGACGAACTGGCCGATCAGGACGCCTCCCATCAGGGAAGTGGTCGCCTGGTTCCTGATCGAGACGTTGGAAATGGTCAGGCCGATATTGGCCTCTCGCACCTTGACGCCCCATACCACGTCGATTGCGGAGACGTGGTCGATATGCGCGTGCTGAGTGTCCTTGACCGAAATGCCGTCGGCGACCCCCGAACCGTCGACGGAGAGATTCGAGACGGATACCGTGATCTTGCCTTGGGTGGACGCCAACGCCAGGACAGCGCCCAGCGCGTGGCCCGTGACGGGGACGTATTTGAGCACGGTGATCCCCGGACCCGCGCCCCGCAGCGAGGCGTTCCGGGCGATGATGAGCGATGGTACGGGATAGATGCCGGAGGGAATGATGAAGCCCTTGTCGTCACCCGTCGCGAAATTAAGGCGATGGTTGAAGACGGCGTAGTTGTCGGCCGCGCAAGTCGCCATCGATACAACGCACGCGGAATTATCCGCGGTCTTCAGGGCCGGAATGATCACTTCGGTGGCCTGGGCGCTGATTGAGCCACTGATCGACAGCAGTGCTATCAACGACAGCCTTGCGAACGTCCTGCCCATGAAAATTCTCCAAGATTGCCTTCTTGATCAACCTATAGAAGAAGTTTTGTGATCACAACCTATTTGCGCTGCAGCACCAGCGCCGCCCAGGCGTCGCGGTGGATGCGGTTGACGACCTTGAAGCCCCGCGAGACGTAGGCGGCCTTGACCATCCGCTCCTGGGTGCGCAGCAGGCCCGACAGGATCACCGTGCCGCCGGGGACCAGGGCGGTCTTGATGTCCTGGGCCAGGCTGATCAGGGGGCGGGCCAGGATGTTGGCGAACACCAGGTCGTAGGGGGCGTTGTCGGCCACCAGGCGGTTGGACAGGCCCGAGGCGTGGACGAACCGGGCGTTGGCCCGGTTGACCTTCGCGTTCTCCCGAGAAATCCGCACGCTGGGCTTGTCGATGTCGGTGCCCACCGCGATCTTCGAACCGGTGCGAGCGGCGGCGATGGCCAGCAGGCCGGTGCCGGCCCCGACGTCGAGCACCTTGTTGAACTTCCGCGCCTTGATCAGCCGGTCATAGGCCAGCAGGCAGCCGACGGTCGTGCCGTGGTGGCCGGTGCCGAAGGCCGCGCCGGCCTCGATGCGCAGGTTGACGGTGCTGGCCGGCAGACGGCCGCGGTCGTGCATGCCGTAGACGAAGAACCGGCCGGCGCGCACCGGCGGCAGGCCCGACAGCGCCATGGCCAGCCAGTCGGCGTCGGCCAGCTGCTCGCGCACCACCTTCAGGGGATAGCCGGCCAGAACCTCCAGCAGGCCCGCGTCTTCCTCGTCGGTGGTGGGGAAGGCGTCGATGCGCCAGACGCCCTTGTCCTCGTCCTCTTCCAGGATCGAGTAGGTGGCGCCCTCGAGGCCGGGGTGGTTGTCGATGGCGTCGGCGGCGGCTTCGGCGTCGGCGCGCGCGCCGCGGGCGACGATCTGCTGGGGCGTATAGTCGGTCATGTCGCTCCAGTAGCGGGCTAAGCGCCGAAAGGCGAGACCGCGCGCTTGCCAAATGTGGGCGCGAAGGCCGGGCGGCGCGCCGGCTCGGGCGTCCGGATCTCGGGCTCGGGCTCCGTCTCGGACTCTGGCGGGGCCAGGCTCCAGGCCAGGGGCGGGGCGGCGACCAGCGGGCGACGGTCGGGCTTTTCGGATCGCGGGCCCAGCGTCCACACGGATCCCAGTAGGCGCGTCACCGCCGCGCAGGCCAGGGACCAGACAATGCCGTTGCGCTCCAGGATGAAGCTCTCGGAAAAGGTGGTCATCAGGAAGATGGCCAGGAACAGGGTGGCCCAATAGCCGTCCTGCACCCGGCGAAACCGGAACAGGGCGACCAGCAGCGGCCCGACCAGCACCAGGGCGCACAGGCCCACCCCGATCCAGCCCAGCTGGGCCAGGATGTCCAGCCAGCCGTTGTGAGCGCTGGGCACCAGCCAGCCGGTCTCCTTGCGGATCCAGTTGGCGGGGACGGAATCCAGCGTCCAGAACACGCCGTAGCCGTAGCCGGTCAGCGGATGCTTGGCCGACTGGCGCAGCAGGGCGGCCCAGATGTCGGTGCGGCCGGTCAGGGACGGGTCCTTGCCCAGGGCCTTGAACAGCAGTTCGGGGGCCAGCCACATGACCATGGCCGCCGTGATGGCGACCGTGACGCCCAGCCAGACGACGATCACCGCCGTGGCCGGGCCGCGCCGCATCGCCGCCAGCAGCATCGAGCCGCACAGGCCGATCATCAGGGCCAGCAGCGAGGTCTTGGACTTGCTCATCAGCAGCATCGCCGCGCACAGCACGATGGTGAAGACCATCTGCTGGCGCCGGGTCGAGCCGGCCAGCAGCGCGGCCATGGCGGCCAGGGCGCCGTAGACCATCATCGCGCCCATCTGGTTCTTCTCGTACCAGAGGCCGCGCCAGTCGCCGGCGTTGATGTCGTGCTGCACCCCCATCTTCGGATAGGCGACGGCGGCCATGAGGCCGGCCGCGGCCAGCAGCAGGAAGGTGGTGGCGATGATCTCGGCCATCCGCCGGCCATCGAAGCTGGCGGCGAAATAGAAGCCGAACAGGGTGGTGAAGGCCGCCGCCAGGGCGCGGCGGTTGGTAGTGTCCGGGTTCAGCGACCACGAGGCCGAGGCGTACACCCAGAAGACCAGCAGGCTGAGCATCACGGCCGGAAACCAGAACCGCATCAGCTGCGGGGCCCGCCAGGCGGCCAGGCCCAGGATCAGGGCGTAGACGGGCAGCCACATCAGCCGCAGGACGGGAATGTTCTCGCCGCCCGCCTGCAGCGGATCCAGCAGCGGGCCGATCAGGGCGTTGGACAGCATGAACAGCACGAAGCCGCAGGCCAGCGCCTCCAGCTTGCGCCAGAGGTCGGGCGGTTCGTCGTGCTGCTGCTGCGTGTCCGCCATTTCGATCCAGGTCCTGGCGCGAAATGGGACAGGCGCCGTGGGTTGGAGCCGTTGGCAGCAAGGGCGAGGCCGAGCTTGGCCTTGGGGGCGTTCGGAGGGCGGCTAGGCAGGCTAGTAGGCGGCCGCGACCGCCATGGGCGCGCTGGGCGCTTCCGGCGCGGCGATCGCCGGCGGCGGTTCGGGCGCTTGCGGCGCATCCTCGGGTAGGCGGATGTCCAGGATGTCGCCGGCGGTCGACGGCCACGTCCGGCCCGCGGGCTCCACCGGCCGAACGGGCGGGGCTTCAGCGTGGGCCGCCGGCTCCGGCGCCGGCTCGGTCCAGGCGGCCGGGACATATTCCGGGACCTCGTACGAGGCCACGACCACGGGCGGCTGGCCGGCCTGCTGGTCGGGGAGGAAGTCGGTGCCGACCACGTAGTCGGGAACCTTGCCGCTGGGCCAGGCGACCGGCTGGACCTGGTCGTAGGCGGGGCCGGATGCGAAAAGGGTCTCGATCTGCGGCGCGGTCTGGGCGCCGGTCCTGAGGGCCAGGCCGCCCGTCAGCCCGACCGCCAGGGCGACGGCGGCGCCGACCAGCGCGGCGCGATGGGGGAGGAGAACCGAAGCGTCCATGCTGACAAAGCGCGCCGGGCGACAAAACGTTCGATCCTGACCGCGCTGACGCTAGGCTCCCGACTCACCCGGAGGGAACGCCGCCATGCCACGCCGCCACATGCTTCGCGACCGCGCCTCGGGCGGCCACGCGCGGGTCACCTATGTCGAGCTGTTCTTCGACCTGGTGTTCGTGTTCGCGGTCACCCAACTGTCGCACGGCCTGATGGCCCATCCCAGCCTGCTGGGCCTGGTCGAGACCGGCCTGCTGCTGATGGCCGTCTGGTGGGCCTGGATCTTCACGGCCTGGGTCACCAACTGGCTGGACCCCGAGCGGACCCCCGTGCGGATCATGCTGCTGGTGGTGATGGTGGTGGGCATGGTCATGACCATGTCGATCCCCAAGGCGTTCGGCGAGCGCGGCCTGATCTTCGCCCTGGCCTTCGTGGCGATCCAGCTGGGCCGCAGCCTGTTCACCGCCTGGGCGATGCGGGGCCATCCCTTCCAGAGCCGCAACTTCACCCGCATCTCCGCCTGGTTCGTCGCGTCAGGCGTGCTGTGGATCGCGGGCGGCCTGGCCGAGGGCGGCGCGCGGCTGGCCCTGTGGGGCGGAGCGCTGGCCCTGGAATACATCTCACCGGCCCTGGGGTTCTGGACCCCGGGCCTGGGCCGGGCCCGGGCCGAGGAGTGGGACGTCGAGGGCGGCCACCTGGCCGAGCGCTGCGCCCTGTTCACGATCATCGCCCTGGGCGAGTCGATCCTGGTCATGGGCGCGACCACCGCGACCCTGGCCTGGACGCCGGTGGTCATCGCCGCCTTCCTGGCCGCGTTCGCCGGCAGCCTGGCCATGTGGTGGATCTATTTCTCGTTCATGGCCGAGGCCGCCAGCGAGGCGATCAGCCACGCCAAGAACCCCGGCCGCGTGGCGCGCGAGGCCTATACCTACATCCACCTGCTGCCCATCGCTGGCGTCATCGTCACGGCGGTGGCCGACGAGTGGACGATCCACCATCCGCTGGGCCACACCGACCTGAAGACGGCTCTGGCCCTGGTCGGCGGGCCATTCCTGTTCCTGCTGGGCGGCGTGCTGTTCAAGCGGGCCGTGTTCCGGGCCTGGTCGCCGGCGCAAGTCGCCGGCCTGCTGGCGCTGGCGGTCCTGGGGGCGTTCAGCCTGGCGCTCAGCCCGCTGGTCCTGTCGATCGCCACGACGGCGGTGCTGCTCGGCGTGTCGGTCCGCGAGGGGATGGCGCGCCGTTCGAAGGCGCGACTCTAGACGTTCAGCGCCGCGTTCGTCGCCCGCACCAGGCCGTCGATGACGCCGGGCTCGGTCGAGGCGTGGCCCGCGTCCCAGACGATCTCGAAGCTGGCCTGCGGCCAGGCCCGGTGCAGGGACCAGGCGCTGTCCAGCGGCGTGACCACGTCGAAGCGGCCCTGGACGATCCAAGCCGGGATGTGCCGGATCCGGTCGATGTTCTTCAGGATCCAGCCGTCCTCCTCGAAGAACCCGCCATTGGCGAAGAAGTGGCATTCGATCCGCGCGAAGGCGATGGCGAAGTCCTCTTCGTTGAACTTCGGCGGACGCGCTTCGGGGCCGCGCAGCGAGATGGTGTCGCCCTCCCACTGGCTCCAGGCCCCCGCCGCCTCGGCCTGGACGCGGCGGTCGGGGTGGGTCAGGCGCTTGTGATAGGCGGCCATCAGGTCGCCGCGCTCCTCGACGGGGATCGGCGCCAGGAACCGCTCCCAGGCGTCGGGGAACAGCATCGAGGCGCCGTCCTGGTAGAACCAGCGCAACTCCTTTTGGGTCAGCAGGAAGATGCCGCGCAGCACCAGGGCCTCGACCCGGTCGGGATGGGTGATGGCGTAGGCCAGGGCCAGGGTCGAGCCCCAGGAGCCGCCGAACACCGTCCACTTCTCGACGCCCAGGTGCACGCGCAGCCGCTCGATGTCGGCGATCAGGGCCCAGGTGGTGTTGTCCTCGAGGCTGGCGTTGGGACGCGAGCGGCCGCAGCCGCGCTGGTCGAACAGCGCCATGCGCCAGCGGCTGGGATCGAAGAACCGCCGCATGGTCGGATTGACCGCCCCGCCGGGGCCGCCGTGCAGGATCACCGCCGGCTTGCCGCGCGGCGCGCCGCATTCCTCGTAGTAGATCTCGTGCGGACCGTCGGCGCCCAGCCAGCCGAACGAGAAGGGCTCGATGTCGCGAAACAGGCCGCGGCGACCGTTGGCGGACATGGGCGGGGCGGAAGCGTTACGATCCATGGCGCAACCCTAAACCCGTTTCGGGCCGCGAGGGAACGGCGCGAGGAGGTCATTCGCCCGAGCCGGCCGCGCGCCTTGCCCCGCCGCCCCGCGAACCCACGGCCGGAGGCCGTCGCCACCCGCGCCGCTTTTCCGTATTCTCCCGAGTCATGAACAACCCCGAAGACCTCAGCGACGACGAACTGCTCGAGATGCTGACCCCGCGCCAGCTGGCCGAGCTTGACCGCGCGATCGCCGAGATGATGGGCCCCGAGGGCCTGGACAAGGTCATCTCGCTGCAGGTGATGGCCCAGCTCTACACCGTGCGCGCCGCCGAGCGCGACGAGACCTCGGCCCTGGCGATGCTGCAGATGGCGGCGGCGATGCGGCGGCGCGCGGAGATCCTGGCGGCGGACAAGGCTTAGGTCGGGAACCGCCGACCCAGCCAGTCGATCAGGATGGCGTTCACCTCGTCGGGCTTTTCCTGCTGGGTCCAGTGGCCGCTGCCCGCGATCAGCACCTTCTCCAGGTCCGAGACCTGGTCGCCCATGCGGTCGGCCAGGGAGGGCGGCAGCACCACGTCGTGCTCGGCCATGATCATCAGGCAAGGGATCCCGTCGATCCGCGTCGGCAGATGCTCGGCGTGCTCCCAGTTGCGCACGAAGTTGCGGTACCAGTTGATCCCGCCGGTGAAACCCGTGCGCTGGAAGGTCTCGACGAACACCTTCAGCTCTTCGGGCGCCAGCAACTGACTGGAATCGTCGGCGACGTCGTAGCGGGCCAGGCCGTCCTGCAAGGCCAGCGAGCGCCCGTTGGTCTCGCCGCTGGTGAAGGCGGCCTGGACGCCGGTCGGCTTGCGCATGAAGTAGCGCATGGTCCTGTCGACGTCGGCGGCCAACTGGGCGTCGGCCACGCCGGGCTTCTGGAAGTGGACGATGTACATGTCCTCGCCGAACGCGTGGCGGAAGGCGGTGATCGGGTCGACGGACAGGCGCGGCAGGAACGGGGTGTTGACGCCGACGACCCCCGCCACCCGGTCGGGGTGCATCAGCGGCATCTGCCAGACCACGAGGCCCCCCCAGTCGTGGCCGCAGAACACCGCCTTCTCCACGCCCAGGTGGTCCAGCAGTCCGACCAGGTCGCCGGTCAGGTGGGCCATGTCGTAGTCCTCGACCGCCTCGGGACGGTCGGTCAGGCCATAGCCGCGCTGGTCGGGAACGATCACCCAGCGCCCCGCCGCCGCGAGGGCCGCGATCTGCCAGCGCCAGGAATAGGAGAACTCGGGGAAGCCGTGGCACAGCACGATCGGGACGCCGACCCGTGGCCCGGCTTCGTAATAGGCCATACGGATTCCGTTGATCGGCGCGAACGAAGGATCGGGCATCGGCGGCGCAAGCTGGGTCATGGCGTTTCCTGCTTATGTTATTGGCGATCACCTTGCGGGCGGACGTCCCGCCGGGCAAGGCCGCGATTCCCACGGTCAAGGACTTACCCCTGGGGAAAACAAGCGTAAAAGCGCGTCCATGACCGAGAACGCACCGTCCGCGCCCGCCGCCACGCCCTGGCGGCTTGTCCTGATGCTGGGCGCCCTGACGGCCTTCGCGCCGATGTCGATCGACATGTATCTGTCCAGCATGCCGGACATCGGCCGGACCCTGCACGCGGGGCCGGAGGACGTGCAGGCCACCCTGGCGGCGTTCTTCGCCGGCATGGCGATCGGCCAGTTCCTGTACGGCCCGGCCTCGGACCGGTTCGGACGCCGCCTGCCGCTGCTGCTGGGGATCGGCATCTTTGTCGCGGCCTCGGTGGCCTGCGCCATGGCCCCTTCGATCCAGGTGCTGATCGTCGCCCGCTTCGTCCAGGCCCTGGGCGGCTGCGCGGGACCGGTGATCGCTCGAGCCGTGGTGCGCGACAAGTTCAACCACGCCGACACGGCGCGGGTCCTGTCGATGATGACCCTGATCATGGGCCTGGCTCCGGTGCTGGCCCCGCAGTTCGGCGGGGTCGTCCAGTTCCTGGCCGGCTGGCGCGGCGTGTTCTGGACGCTGGTGGCCTTCGGCCTGCTGATCGGCCTGTGGATCACGCTGAGCCTGGCGGAGTCGCGATCGGAGGCCACGGCGATTCAGGCCCGATCCGAGAACCCGTTCCGCGCCTATCTGGCCCTGCTGCGTCAGAAGCGGCTGGTGGGCTACGGCCTGGCGGGGGCGCTGAACGGCGCCACCCTGTTCACCTACATCTCGACGGCGCCGGACCTGGTGATGGGGACCTACGGCCACGCGCCGCTGGTGTTCAACATCGTCTTCGCCCTCAACGCGGTGGGCATCATCGGGGCCAGCCAGGTCAACCGCCTGCTGCTGCGCCGCTCGACGCCGGATCGGGTGCTGGTGCGGGCCAGCATCGCCTCGATCATCGCCGCCCTGCTGCTGGTCGCAGCCGCCTGGAGCGGGGTGGGCGGACAGTTCACGGTCCTGCCGCTGCTGTTCGCGGCCCTGTCCACCTATGGCCTGATGAGCGGCAACACCATGGCCGGAGCGCTGAGCGTCGACCCCAGCCGGGCCGGCTCGACCTCGGCCCTGATGGGCGGCATCTCGTTCGGAGCCGGCGCCCTGGCTTCATGGGCGGGCGGCCTGCTGCACGACGGCACGCCCAGGCCGGTGGCGGCGGTGATGTTCGCGTGCCTGGTGGGCTCCAGCCTGGCGATCTTCGGCCTGGCGGTCCCCAAGGACCGGCGCGGCAAGGCGGCCGCCTAGGACTGGCGATCGACGATCGTCCCCGCGCGCCAGGCCAGCAGGAGCCAGCCGGCCAGGAAGCACAGGCCGCCGAACGGCGTGACCATGCCGAGACCGCGCGGCGCGCCGAAGGCCAGGGCGTAGAGCGAACCCGAGAACAGCACGGTTCCGGCCAGGAACAGCACGGGGACGGTCACGCTCATCTTGCCGCCGGCCTTGTCCTGGCTGATTTGGCGCAACGCCAGCCAGCCGAACACCGCCAGGGCGTGGGTCATCTGGTACAGCGATCCGGTGTGCAGCAGCTCGGCCGCGCGGGCGTCCCTGGCGCCGTGGGCGGCGAAGGCCCCGAAGGCCACGGCCAGGAAACCGCTGAGCGCGGCCAGGCGGACGACCAGGGCCGGGCCGCGCGTCATTTCTTGTGCTTGTTGTGCGTCGCCAGCTCGTCCGGCGTGATGTCCAGGAACGACGGCGCGGCGGCGTTGTAGGCGTCGGTCTTGTGCAGGTCGATGACCACGCTGCGGTGGCCTTCCCAGATCATGTGCACGGCGACGTAGAGCACGATGGCCAGGCCGACGAAGCCGATCCAGCGGTGTTTGTGCAGCAGGTTGGCGATGGCGGTGGCGGCCACGCCCATCAGGACGATCGACAGCAGCAGGCCGAACACCAGGATGGCCGGATGCTCGCGGGCCGCGCCGGCCACGGCCAGCACGTTGTCCAGCGACATCGAGACGTCGGCGATCAGCACCTGCACGAAGGCCTGCCGGAAGGTCTTGGCCGGCTTGGCGCGCGGCTCGGTGGTCGGATCGTTGTCGAGGATGGCCTGGGCGTTTTCCTGGTCATGGGTGATCTGCTCGCGCAGTTCGCGCCACATCTTCCAGCAGACCCACAGCAGCAGCACGCCGCCGGCCAGCAGCAGGCCGATCACGCCCAGCAGCCAGGTGGTGATCAGGGCGAAGCTGATGCGCAGCACCACGGCGGCGCCCAGGCCATAGAGGATAACCTTGCGGCGGTCCTTGGCGGGCAGGCCGCCAGCCGCCAGGCCCACGGCCACCGCATTGTCGCCCGCCAGGACGAGGTCGATCATCAGGACGGAAAGGAAGGCGGCGAACGGACCGTTCAGTCCGCCCACCTGGGCGAGGAGCGCGTCAAACATGCGGCCTCAATGCGTCAGGCGGGCGGGTCTGGCAAGCATCCCTTAGTCCGTGGGCTCGAGTTCCTTGCGCGCGTGGGCGTCTTGCCCAGGGACGGCGGGAGGGACGGCCCCGGCGGCGGGGGGAGCCGGATCATGAGCGCTACGGCCGTGGTCTCCGTACGCCGGGGCTTCGAACGGGTTGTGCTCCGGCGGTCGATGGCCGGCCGCGCTGGCCGCCGCCGCGCCGACCGCCGCGCCTCCGGCGGCCGTGGCCATCGGGTTGACGTGGCCGCCCTCGGCGGGTCTCGGCGTTTCGAACGGCAGGCCGTTGCGATCATAGTCGGTCAGGGTGCGGGCCTTGCGGCGACGCTCGACCCTGGCCTTGGCGGCCGCGGCGTTGCGCGAGATCGCCACCAGGATCAGCAGGGCCAGCAGCACCAGGGCCCCGCCCAGCAGCGACTTGCCCGGCAGCTTGCCCACGCCCGGGACATCCACCATCTCGTAGGGGCCCAGGCCGGGCATGGCGGCCTCGAGGCCCTTGGCCTTTTCCTTCACCGCGTCCTTGAGCGGGGCGACCTGCCGGGCGATCGAACCCAGGGTGAAGCCCTGGGCCGGTTGGGTTCCATCCAGCGCGACGCCGAACTCGGTCTTCAGCGGACCCTTGGCGGCGTCGGTCGGCTTGACCTGCCAGGCGAAGGTGGCCGGCTGGCCGGCCGTGACCACGGCGGTCTGGCGGCCGTTCGGGGTGATCTCGTAGCCCTGGCCGCGCAGGTCGGCGTAGGCGCTGGCCTTTTTTGCCGCCTGGGCCAGGCCCAGCTTGGCGGCTTCCGTCCTGATCAGGTCGCCGAGCGTGGCGGGCAGGGACAGGGTGACCTGGCCCGCCTGGCCCTGGGCCAGGCTTGGGGCGGTGGCCAGGGTCGCGCCCCGGGTGGCTTCCGGCGCGACGGCCGCCTGCAGCGCCTGCAGCCGGGTCTGCGGCGCGGCGGCGGGCCCGGACTTGGCGGCGGCCGTGGCCGGCGCGGGAGCGGCGGTCGGGGGGAGCGGCGCCACGACCGGCGCCTTGACCGGGGGCGCCGCGGGTTTGGCGGCGACGATCGGCTTCAGCGGGGCCGGGACGGGCGCCACGGCCACCGGCCTTGGCGCGGGCTGGGCGACCGGCGCCGGCC
>NZ_JBWKPX010000019.1:0-96332 GCF_059418465.1 Caulobacter sp. GW821-FHT09A05 | reverse complement strand
GACGCTCCTCCCCCGCGACGCGGGGGAGGTGGCGCGATGCGAATACGCATCGTGACGGAGGGGGCGTGGCCGCCGCCAGACGCCCCCTCCGTCTCGCCGCTGCGCGCCGAGCCACCTCCCCCGTTTCACGGGGGAGGAGTTAAAGGGACGGGCGCGCAGAATTGCCCCCTAAGCCGCCTCGATGATCGCCAGGAAGTCCGCGGCCTTCAGCGAGGCGCCGCCGACCAGGGCGCCGCCGACCTCGGGCAGGGCCAGGATTTCGCGGGCGTTGTCGGGTTTCACCGAGCCGCCGTAGAGGATCGGCACGGTCGCGCCATGCTGGCCGAACCGCTCGACCAGCACCACCCGCAGCGCCTGGTGGACATGCTCGATGTCGGCCGGGGTCGGGGTGCGGCCCGTGCCGATGGCCCAGACCGGCTCGTAGGCCACGGCGAAATCTTGCCCCGCCAGCGACGCGGGCAGCGAGCCGCGCGCCATGCCGGTGACCACCGCCTCGGCCTGGCCGGCGTCGCGCTGGTCGCAGGTCTCGCCGAAGCAGACGATCGGCTCCAGGCCGGCGGCCAGGGCGGCCTCGACCTTGGCCGAAACCAGGGCGTCGCTTTCCTGGTAGGCGGCGCGGCGCTCGGAATGGCCGAGAATCACCAGCCGGGCGCCGGCGTCGGCCAGCATGGCGGCCGAGACGTCGCCGGTATGGGGCCCCGCCGCGGCCGGGTGGCAGTCCTGGCCGCCGACGATCACCGACTCGCCGGCCATGGCCTGGGCCATCCGGTGCAGCAGGGTCGCGGGCGGGCAGATCGCGACCCGCGCCGCCGGCGGCTTGGCGGCCACCGCCGCGGCGACCGCGCGGGCCTCGTCGAGCGAAGCTTCCAGCCCGAACATCTTCCAGTTTCCGGCGATCAGCGGACGCGGCGTGGTCAGCGAAAGGGTCATGCGCCCGGTTTGGGGCCCCTGGCGGGGCGGAAGTCAAGACCGCTTGCGCCCTGCCGCCGCTTGCCCGGCGCCCCGGGGCTCTACTATACCCGCAACTCGCGTTCGTTCCGTCGCCCTGCGTGGAATCCGCGCGATTATCGAGGAAGGTTTCTCCCAGTCATGCTCGCCGGCTTCCGCTCCTTCGCCAAATCCCCGTTCGCGGTGGTCCTGTTTGGTCTGCTCATCGTCAGCTTCGCGGTGTTCGGCATCAGCGACGTGTTCCGTCATCCCCCCGGCAAGTGGGTGATCGCGGCCGGGTCGCGCAACATGTCGCCGGAGGACTTCAAGGCGCATTTCGAGGCCTTCCGCAAACAGCAGCAGGCCCAGGGCCAGATCGTCACGCCGGACATCGCCGTGCAGCAGGGCGTCGATCGCAAGATGCTGACCCAGCTGGCGCTGCAGGAATCCCTGGCCGAGCTGGTCCGCAAGATGGGCGTGCGCCCGTCCGACAAGCTGGTGGGCGACACCCTGCGCGAGCAGATGGCCAGCCTGCCCCCGGGCCAGCGTCCGTTCGACCCGATCACCGGCAAGTTCGACCCGGCGCTGTACCAGCGCCTGCTGGCTCAGAACGACCTGACCCCGGCCCGCTACGAGGCCTCGCTGCGCGACGACCTCGCCCAGACCCACCTGTTCAGCGCCGTGGCCTCCAGCCTGCGCGCCCCGCGCATCTATTCGGCCCTGCAGGCCGCCTACGGCCTGGAAGGCCGCGACCTGGCCGCCTTCGCGATCAATCCCGCGACGGTCGAGAAGCCCGCCGCCCCGACCGACGCCCAGCTCCAGGCCTTCATGAAGGAGCACGCCGCCCAGCTGACCCGCCCCGAGACCCGGGTGCTGTCGGTGGCCCGCTTCAGCGCCAAGGCCCTGGAGAACACGGTGACCGTGCCCGAGGCCGACATCGTCAAGACCTACAACTTCCGCAAGGACACCCTGGGCACGGCCGAGACCCGCTCGTTCGTCCAGATCGTCGCCCCCGACGCCAAGGCCGCCGCGGTGATCGCCCAGCGCCTGGCCAAGGGCGACCAGCCGGCCATCGTCGCCAGCGCCTATGGCAAGCAGCCGGTGATGATCGACTCCAAGCCCAAGTCCGCCCTGCCCGACCGCAAGGTGGCCGACGCGGTGTTCGCCCTCGCCGCCGGCCAGGTCAGCGGTCCGATCAACGGCGACCTGGGCGTCTCGGTGGTCAAGCTGACCAAGGTCAACCCGGCCACCACGCCCAGCCTGGAATCGCAGCGTCCGGCCATCGAGGCCGAGCTGAAGACCCAGGCCGCCCAGGCCAAGGCCTACGAGCAGACCCAGGCCTACCAGGACGCCCATGACGGCGGCGCCAATCTGATCGACGCGGCGACCAAGGCCGGCGCCTTCGTGATGACCACCGCGCCGATCGCCGCCAACGGCGCCGACCAGACCGGCCAGCCGGTTTCCGGCCTGACCCCGGACGCGCTGAAGACCGCCTTCGAGCTGCCTTCCGGCGGCGAGAGCGAGCTGATCGAGGCCGGCAAGGGCGAATATTTCGCCGTCCGCGTCGAGAAGGTCATCCCCTCGGCCATGCCGCCCCTGGCCGAGATCCGCGCCCCCCTGGCCCAGCAGTGGCAACTGGACCAACTGCTGCAGCGCATGAAGGCCAAGGCCGACGAGCTGGTCGCCCGGGTCAAGAAGGGCGAGTCGCTGGAAGCCGTCGCGGCCTCGGCCCAGAGCCAGGTGCAGCGCGTGCCCAACATCACCCGCCAGAACGCCCGCCAGTTCCAGGGCCTGGGCCGCGACCTGCTGCTGGGCGCCTTCGGGGCCAAGCCGGGCGTGGCCTTCGTCAGCCGCGGCCCGCAAGGCGGCTACCTGGTCGCCCTGGTCGAGAAGGTGCATCCCGGTTCGCCCGAGCAGATGGCCCAGATCACCGAGGTCGCCCGCCCGCAGACCTCGCAGGGTCTGTTGCGCGACGTCGGCATGGCCGCCCAGGACGCCGCCAAGGCCCAGCTGAAGACCAAGGTCAACCTGACCCTGGCCCGCCAGGCGATCGGCGTCGACACCAGCGCCCTTCCCGCCGAGGACGGCAAGGCCCCGGCCAAGGACAAGGCGCCCAAGGGCCTGGCTCAATGAGCCTGGAGCCCGGCTTCGACGCCTTCGCCGCCGCCTACGAGTCCGGCCGCCCTCAGGTGGTCTGGACCCGGCTGATCGACGACCTGGAGACCCCGGTCTCGGCCTATCTGAAGATCGGCCACGGCCGCCCCTACGCCTTCCTGTTCGAGAGCGTCGAGGGCGGGGCCTGGCGCGGGCGCTATTCGATCGTGGCCATGAAGCCGGACCTGGTCTGGCGCTGTCGGGGCGACCAGGCCGAGATCGCCCGGGGCGACGACATCGCCGCCGGCCGCTTCACGCCCCAGGCTGGCGGCGCGCTGGACAGCCTGCGCGACCTGATCGCCCAGTCCCGGATCGAACTGCCGGCCGGCCTGCCGCCGCCGTCGGCGGGCGTGTTCGGGGCCCTGGGCTACGACATGGTCCGCCTGGCCGAGCGCCTGCCGGACGTCAACGCCGACACCCTGGGCCTGCCGGACGGGATCATGACCCGGCCGTCGATCGTGGCGGTGTTCGACGCCATCGCCCAGGAGATCATCCTGGTCACCACCGCCCGCCCCCAGGCCGGGGTGTCGGCCGCCGACGCCTACGCCGCCGCCCAGGGCCGCATCGAAAGCGTGATGGCCGACCTGCGCGGTCCCCTGACCCAGCCGGCCCCGCGCCAGAGCCATGGCCAGGCCGAGTTCACCACCCCGGTCAGTCGCGAGGACTACGCCGTGGTGGTCGAGAAGGCCAAGGAGTACATCCGGGCCGGCGACATCTTCCAGGTGGTGCCCAGCCACCGCTTCCGCGCGCCCTTCCCGCTGGAGCCGTTCGCCCTCTACCGCTCGCTGCGGCGAACCAACCCGTCGCCGTTCCTCTATTTCCTGGACCTGGACGGCTTCAACCTGGTCGGTTCCTCGCCGGAGATCCTGGTGCGGCTGCGCGACGGCAAGATCACCATCCGCCCCATCGCCGGCACCCGCCCGCGCGGCGCCACGCCCGAGCAGGACCTGGCGCTGGAGAAGGAGCTGCTGGCCGACCCCAAGGAACGGTCCGAGCACCTGATGCTGCTGGACCTGGGCCGCAACGACGTGGGCCGGGTGGCGATGCTCAAGCGCCCCGGCGGCAACGATCCGGCCGTCAAGGGCAAGCACGCCAATGTCCGGGTCACCGACAGCTTCAAGATCGAGCGCTACAGCCACGTGATGCACATCGTCTCCAACGTCGAGGGCGACGCCCCCGAGGGCGTGGACCCGGTCGACGTGCTGATGGCCGCCCTGCCCGCCGGCACCCTGTCGGGCGCGCCCAAGGTGCGGGCCATGGAGATCATCGACGAGCTGGAGGTCGAGAAGCGCGGCATCGGCTATGCCGGGGCGGTGGGCTATATCGGCGCCGACGGCTCGGTCGACACCTGCATCGTGCTGCGCACGGCCCTGGTCAAGGACGGCATGATGTACGTCCAGGCCGGCGGCGGCGTCGTGGCCGACAGCGACCCGGACGCCGAATACGACGAGACCCTGCACAAGTCGCGGGCCCTGAAGCGCGCGGCCGAGGAGGCCTGGCGCTTCGCCTAGGGCGGATCAGCCGAAGACCACCAAACTTTCGTCATTCCCGCCCTTGTGGCGGGAACCCCTCTGTCGGCCGCAAGGGCGGAGGTGTGGCGCGCCGGCGCGCCAAGGCGTCTCACCGTCGGCTGAACCAGGGGTTCCCGCCACAAGGGCGGGAATGACGGCGTTATGATATTTGAACGTCGATTGGCCCCTAGGGCGCCTTGGGTCTAGTCGCCCAGGCGGTCGGACGGCAGGTGCTGGACGACCGCCGGCGGGGCCATGATCATCACCGCGGCGAAGGTCACGGCGCTGAGGGCGGCGAAGGCGGCCGCGGCCAGGACGGGCCCCATCTTCTGCCGGCGCATCGGCTTGCGCAGCAGGGCCCGGGCATAGGCCAGGGCGGCGGTGTCGAGGGCGGAATCAGCGAGATCCATGGCCGCCAGCATGCCCGGCGACTCGCCTTGAGGCGAGGTTACAGATGTCGCACCCGCAACCGGCCGTCCCACTTGCGGTTCAGATACTCGCAGACCAGCCGACGATGGCAGTGATGCGGCGTGGCTTCCGAGCAGAGCAGGCAGGCGCCGTCGAACTGCTCGGGCTTCAGCCGCGCCTCGACCCGCCGCTCGGCCATCAGGGCCAGGAAGCTGGTCTCGAAGACGCGCCAGTCGCCCTTGTCGCGCTTGAACGCCTTCAGGATGTCGTCCGACGGGGCCAGCAACGGTTCGTGGCGATAGGTCATGCCGCCGATCTGGCCGAGGAAGAAGGCCAGGTCGTCCGCCTTGGCGAAACCGGCCAGCTGGGAGGTGTTGTGCAGGCGCACGTCGATCACCGAACGCACCCCCGCCGCCGTCAAGCGCTCGAAGAAGCCCTTGGCCGAGGTCTGGGTGAAGCCGATCGTGCAGACGTCGGTCATTCCGCCGCGCCGAGCGCCGTCGGCGGCGGCGGCTCCTCCGCATAGGCCGCCTTGCGCGCGCGCTGGCGATAGGCCCGCGTCAGTCGCTCCTCGCGGCCTTCGAAAATATCGTCGTGTTCCAGACCCTCGCAGACCAGCAGCCGCCGCTCGGTGGACTCGTGCGGTTCGACCTGGCCGTCGGGCAGCACGTGGGAGACCGCCAGGCCCATCCGCGCCAGCCGCCGCGACACCAGCAGGCACCGGTGGCAGTCCAGCGGTTCCTGCTCGGCGCACATCAGGGCCACGACATGGCTTTCGGCGCCCTTGCGCACCCGTTCCAGCCCCGCCTCGAACGCCGGCTCGAGGGCCATGGCCTCGTAGTCGGCCACGCCGTTGTCGAAGAGATGGGCTCCGGTGGGCCGCCCGCCCAGGGCGTCGCCGAGATAGACATAGGCCAGGCCCGCGCCCTTGAGCTTCTCCGCCAGGGCGTCGCGGTTGAACTGGGGCGTATGGCGCGACCAGGGACTGGTGCGTACGTCCGCGACCGCCGTGGCGCCGGCGCCCAGCAGCAGGCGCTCGAAACGCTCCCAGCTGTGCGTCGAGTGGCCGATCGTCAGGACGCGGGGTTCAGAGGGCGTGGAGTCCATTGACCTGAAGATAGCACTGATCGGGATGGTCCTTGAAGGGACGGGCCAGCCCCAGCCGCACCTGCGCGCGGCCCGCCTTGGGCGCCAGGTCCCGGGCGGCGGCCAGGCCCTCCTTCTCGAACGCCTGCTTCAGCGCCTTGGCCGCCACGGCGAGGCGCAGGACATGGCCGCCGATCTTCAGCTCGGCGCGAAGCTTGTGCTCGTCCTTGTAGGCATGCTCGAAAAGCCTGACGTTCACCGCGTCAACGGTTTGGCAGGCCAGCGATCCACAAGCCGCGCCGGCCCGCACATAGGCCTTGTCGCCGTCGAACCGCAGATGATCGCCAAACACCGTCTCGGGTGAAAACGCCGCCGCGCGTTCCAGCGCCTGTCTGAACCCGTCGGCGCTCAGCACGGCGATTCTGCGCGGGGCGCCGCCCACCACGATGTCCTCGGTGTTGTGCGGCAGGGCCGTCTGGGGACGCTCGCCGCGAAACTCGACCACATGGCCCGGATGGAAGGTCGTGTTGGGGCCGCAGACCCGGGCCTCCCAGAAGCCCGCCGCCGCCGGTTCCGGCCGGATCATCACCCCGCGATCCAGTTCGAAGCCCGCGACACATCGCAGCCGGCCGTAAAGCGTCACCTCGGTGACGACGATGCGATAAGCCATGAACACAACCATCAGCCAAGATTGTCACGTCACGATCAATCTTATGGCGAGTCAACTTGGCTGCGCAACATCGGATGGCTTGGCCTGCGCGCTCGTTCCCCCTAGAAGCAGGCGGCGAAAGGCGGCGTCATGATCCTGGTCATCGATAACTACGACAGCTTCACCTACAACCTCGTCCACTATCTGAACGAGCTGGGGGCCGACACCGTCGTGCATCGCAACGACGACCTGTCGGTGCAGGAGGCCCTGGGCCTGCGGCCGAACGCGGTGCTGCTGTCGCCCGGCCCCAAGGCTCCCGACCAGGCGGGCATCTGCCTGCCGCTGCTGCGCGGCGCGCCCGACGACCTGGCGATCCTGGGCGTGTGCCTGGGCCACCAGGCCATCGGCCAGGCCTACGGCGGCGACGTGATCCGCGCCAAGGAAGTGATGCACGGCAAGACCAGCAAGATCTTCCACAACGACAAGGGCGTGTTCAAGGGCCTGCCCAACCCGTTCATCGCCACCCGCTACCACAGCCTGGCGGTCGACAAGGCCACCCTGCCCGACGACCTGGAGATCACCGCCTGGACCGAGGACGGCGAGATCATGGGCGTGCAGCACAGGACCCGGCCGGTCTACGGCGTGCAGTTCCACCCCGAATCCATCGCCACCGAAGGCGGCCACCAGCTGCTGGCCAACTTCCTGGACCTGGCCAAGGTCCAGCGCGACGCGGCGATCTGGGTCTAGGCGATGTCGGACGCCTTCAAGCCCCTGCTGGCCAAGCTGGCCGACGGCCAGACCCTGGACGAGGACGACGCCGAGACCTTCTTCGCCGCCTGCCTGCGCGGCGAGCCGACCCCCGCCCAGGTGGCCGCGGCGGTGACCGCCATGCGCCTGCGCGGCGAGACAGTGGGCGAGATCACCGCCTGCGCCCGTGCCATGCGTCGCGCGGCCATCCACCTGGACCATCCCTATGACGTCATCGACGTCTGCGGCACCGGCGGCGACGGCCTGCACACCCTGAACATCTCCACCGCCGTGGGCTTCGTCGCCGCGGGCGGCGGGCTGAAGGTGGCCAAGCACGGCAACCGGGCGATCACCAGCAAGTCCGGCACCGCCGACGTCCTGGCCGCCCTGGGGGTCAATATCGACGCCAGCCTGGCCCAGCAACGCCACGCCCTGGACACGGCCGGCATCTGCTTCCTGTTCGCCCAGTCGCACCACGGGGCGATGAAGCACGTCTCGCCGATCCGCCAGCAGCTGGGCTTTCGCACTATCTTCAACCTGCTGGGCCCGCTGACCAATCCGGCCGGCGCCAAGCGCCAGGTCGTGGGCGTCTCGGCCCATCGCTTCGTCGAGCCCGTGGCCAAGGCCCTGGGCGCGCTCGGCGCCGAACGCGCCTGGTCGGTGCACGGGGCCGGCATGGACGAGCTGACCACCACGGGCGAAACCGAGGTCGCCGAATGGCGCGATGGGGCCTTGCGCCTGTTCACCATCACGCCCGAGGCCGTGGGCCTGCCCCGCGCCGCCCTGGCCGACATCACCGGCGGCGAGCCCGCCTACAACGCCGCCGCCCTGACCGCCCTGCTGGACGGCCAGAAGGGTCCGTACCGCGACATCGTCATGCTCAACGCCGCCGCCGCCTTCCTGGTGGCCGACAGGGTCGAGACCCTGCGCGAGGGGGTCGAACTGGCCGGCGCGGTGCTCGACGACGGTCGCGCCAAGGCGGCCCTGGCCGGACTGGTCGCCGCCACCAACAGCGAAACCGTTTCAGCATGACCGACATCCTGGCCAAGATCGCCGCCTACAAGCGCGAGGACGTGGCCGACCGCAAGCGCCGGCGGTCGTTCGCCCAGGTCGACGCCGCCGCCCGCTCCGCCGCCTCGCCGCGCGGCTTCAAGGCCGCGCTGGAGGCCGATCACGCGCCGGGCAAGCTGGCCCTGATCGCCGAGATCAAGAAGGCCTCGCCGTCCAAGGGCCTGATCCGCGCCGACTTCGATCCGCCGGCCCTGGCCCGCGCCTATGCCGAGGGCGGCGCGTCCTGCCTGTCGATCCTGACGGACGGCCCCAGCTTCCAGGGCGCCGACGGCTACCTGATCGACGCCCGCGCCGCCGTCGCCCTGCCCTGCATCCGCAAGGATTTCCTGGTCGACCCCTGGCAGGTGGCCGAGAGCCGCGCCCTGGGCGCCGACGCCATCCTGGTGATCCTGGCGATGATCGACGACGCCCTGGCCGCCGACCTGATGGCCGAGGCCGCTCGCCTCTCCATGGACGCCCTGGTCGAGGTCCACGACGAGGCCGAGATGGCGCGGGCCGGCAAGCTGGGCTCGACCCTGGTCGGGATCAACAACCGCGATCTGAAGAGCTTCGTCGTCGATCTGGCCGTCACCGAGCGCCTGGCCGCCCAGGCGCCCGCCGACGCCCTGCTGGTCACCGAAAGTGGCCTGTTCGTCCACGACGACGTGGTGCGGATGGAGACGGCCGGCGCCAGGGCCATGCTGGTCGGCGAAAGCCTGATGCGCCAGGCAAACGTCGCGGCGGCGACGCGGGCGCTGCTGGGGTAGAGCACTTCGAGGCCGAGGCCAACTCCCGGAAATCCGCGCGCCCGAACCCGCGTCATGCATGCTGCGGCCCGGCGCGGTACGCCCTCGATTCGAGCGGATCGCGGAATCTTGCCCGCCGCCCACGCGTCGACCGGACTTGTATTTCCTGAGAAATCCACCCCCGTCCGCCCGGCGAACACCGTTAACTTGACATCAACAAAGAACACCTAGAGAACATTCACAGAGGTTTGCGGTTTGTTCCGCGACGACTGGCGAGGCCGGACATGCTCACGCGCAAGCAGCACGAGCTGCTGATGTTCATCCACGAACGGATCAAGGAGACCGGCGTCTCCCCCTCCTTCGACGAGATGAAGGAGGCGCTGGACCTGGCGTCCAAATCGGGCATCCACCGGCTGATCACGGCTCTGGAGGAGCGCGGCTTCATCCGTCGCCTTGCCCACCGGGCGCGGGCGCTCGAGGTGGTCAAGCTGCCGCAGCAGGCTACGGCGGCGGCGCCGCCGAAGGGGCGCGGAACGTTCAAGCCGCAGGTGCTGGAAGGCGGCGGCCAGGCGCCGACGCCCCCGCCCCAGATGGCCGCCGACAACACCCGCGACCTGCCCATCCTGGGCCGCATCGCCGCCGGCACCCCGATCGACGCCATCCAGCACGAGCGCGAGCGCCTGCCGGTGCCCGAGACCATGCTGGGGGCCGGCGAGCATTATGTGCTCGAGGTGCAGGGCGACTCGATGATCGAGGCCGGCATCCTCGACGGCGACTATGTGATCATCCGCAAGGGCGACACGGCCAACAGCGGCGAGATCGTCGTGGCCCTGGTCGGCGAGGAAGCCACCCTCAAGCGCCTGCGCAAGAAGGGCGGCTCGATCGCCCTGGAAGCCGCCAACCCCAAGTACGAGACCCGCATCTTCGGCCCCGACCAGGTCGAGGTGCAGGGCAAGCTGGTGGGGCTGATCCGGCGGTATCACTAGGCTTCGCAGGAGCTCACGTTCCAGGCTCCGCTCGCGATCCGTGCCAAGCGTGGGACTCACGGTTGCATTCAACTTCAAATTGTGTAGCCATTCTTGAACCAATGGCTTCGTTTGGAGACGGTAATGCAGCGATATCGATTTTCGGCCGCGGCGGTTGCGTTATGCGCGACCGCCGCCTTTACGATCGTCACGGTCCCGGCGCCAGCGAAGGCCTATCCGCATCCGTGCATGCAGCGAGCCCTGACCAAGTGTCAGCAATATGAACTCGGTACGCCGGAGTTCGACGCCTGCTATTACCCCGCCTATGACAACTGCATGGCCAGTTGGGAGACCGATCCCCCGCCCCCGCCGCCGCCGTTCGATCCCTGGCCCTAATCGATTTCAGCGAGCTCGCTGTCCCGGCCTGCGTCCGGGCGGCGGGCGTCGCCTCAGCTCGCCATACCCGCCGGCCGGTTCTCCACGTACTGCGGCACGTTCAGCGGCGGCAGCCAGGGCTCGCGGCGCTTGACCCAGACCTCGTACTGCGGCGTGAACTGGCCCGGCGCGTCCAGTCCACCGAGGTGGATTTCGGTCTCGCCGTCGCCCTCGCCCTCCGCCGTCCAGAACAGCGGCGAGCCGCAGGTCGGGCAGCCGTGGATCAGGCCGTGCTCGGCGCCGGTCCAGATCGCGAGCCGCCCCTCGATCCGCACCTTGTCGGTCCGGAACGCCGCGAAGGCGTTGAACGGCGCGCCGTGGCGCTTGCGGCAGGTCAGGCAGTGGCACAGCCCCACCCGCAGCGGCCCGCCCGTCACGACATAGCGCACCGCCCCGCACGCGCACCCGCCTTCCCGCTCCATGATCGTCTCCATCTCTCCTCCCAGCCTAAACGCCCGAAGCGCCGCTCGGCTCGGAAGGCCTTCCAGTTCGGTGAACGTTTGACTGGCCCGCCGCGCGCCCACCGGGTTCAGGCGGCGGGCGGCCTGGTCCAGGGCCGGACGCCCCGCAGCGGCTGGGCCCAGACGATCCACCATTCGCCGCCGCGCCGATAGAGCTCGGCCGCGCCCTGGGCCGCGAAGTCGTCGGCGTCGAGGACGATCCGGTCGCGGCAGGCGGGCGGCGTCGGCGGAGCCGCGCCGCGCAGGACGACGATCTCGGCCTTGGCGCACATCGCCGCCAGGTCGTCGGCGTCCGGCCCGGCCTTGCTCCACGACAGGGCCAGGGCGACCGGCGCGCCGGCCGCCGGGGCGCAGGATCGCCGGTCGCAGGCATAGAGCGGGCTGGGCGCGACACTGTCCGGCAGGGCCAGGCCGCGCCGTCGGCTCCACAGCTCGGCCCCGAAGCGGCGCGCGTCGGGCCGTAGCAGCACCGCCTCGCGGCCCTGGCGCACCGCCGCCGTGGTCCCGTCCGGGGCGATCCAGGCGTCGGGCGGCGCCGGGCGCGGCCACAGGGCCACCGCCAAGGCGAGGGGCGCGCCCAGCCAGCGCAGGCGTCCGCGCCACAGGCACAGCAGCATCAGGCCGACGAAGGCCAGGGCCAGGGTGAAGGGCGGGCCGCTGGCCACCACCTTCTGGGCGCCGCCGGCGCTGGCGAAGCCGTCGGCGACTCCCATCATCGCCGCGATGCCCCAGCCGGCGACCGCCAGGAACGGCCGGCCCAGTCCGAAGGCTTCGAGCGCCGCGCCCAGGGCGAGGAACGGCATGATCACGAACGACGACAGCGGCGCGACCAGGAGGTTGGCCGGCAGGCCCCAGACCGCCACGCGGTTGAAGTGCTGCAGGGCGAACGGCCCAGTCGCCATGCCCGCCACGAAGCTGGCGCCGACGCTGACCGCCAGCCAGCTCAGCGACCCCTGGATGGCGCGGATCCACCAGGGCGCCGAGATCTCGCGCACGGGACGCGGCCAGGCCTCGGCCAGGGCCACCAGGGCGGCGGTGGCCGCGAACGACATCTGGAACCCGGGCGCGCCCGCCGACTCGGGCTGGACCAGCAGGATGATCAGGGCCGCCACCGCCAGCCCGTGCAGGGTGATGGCCTGGCGGTCGAACAGGATGGCGGCGAAGGCCACCGTGGCGGTGATCGCCGCCCGCAGGGCCGGCGGCGGCGCGCCGGAGATCACCAGGTAGGTCCCGACGGCGGCCAGGCCGGCCAGGGCCGCGACCTTCTTGCCCGGAACCCGCAGCGCCGCCCAGGGCCAGGCGGCGATCAGCAGCCGCACCAGGCCGAACGCGAAGCCGCCGACGATGGCCATGTGCAGGCCCGAGATCGACAGGATGTGGGCCAGGCCAGAGGCCCGCATGGCCTCGGTCTGGTCCTGGGTGATCCAGGCCTCGTGGCCGGTGACCATGGCCGCGGCGATTCCCCCGCGCGCGACGCCCATGTCCTGGACGATCCGGCTGGCCAGTCGCCAGCGGAAGGCGTTGACCGCCATGGCGGCCCGCAGCCGCCACGGCGGCGGGTCCAGCACGACCGGTTGCGATTGGCCGATCGCGAAGCCCACCCCACCCACGCCATGGAACCAGGCGTCGCGGGCGAAGTCGTAGGCGCCCGGCGCGGCCGGCGGCGGCGGTGGTCCCAGCATGGCTCGCAGGCGGACCGCCTGGCCCGGCGCGGGGATGTCCTCAGCCTCGACGGTCACCCGCACGCGCTTGGGCGTGTCCTCCGGCGCCAGGCGGCTGATCTGGACCGGCGCGATCAGCAGGCGCGGCCCGCCGGCCCCGGGACTGACCACGTCGACCACGAAGCCGTCGATGGTCATCACCGCCCGCCCCTCCGCCAGGATCGGCGCCTCGACGGCGTGCGAGCGGACCTTGCCCGCCAGCGCCCCCGCCGCCAGGAAGGTCGCCAGCACCAGAAAGACCGACAGCCCGGTCGCCGATCGCCGTCCGATCAGCGCCGCCAGAATCGCCGGTCCCGCCACCAGCCCGACCAGCAGCGCCCAGGACGGCTCGGCCTTCAGTTCCAGGTAGCCGGCCGCGCCCAGGCCGAACGCCACCGGCGCCCACAGCATCCAGCGCTCGCGATTGGCGTCGATCTCGCCGATCAGTGAAGCTGTTACCGTTCCCAGGCTAGGACGCGCGCGAAGACGCGTGCTAAGACGCGCCGCCCAGCCGCCACCGGACCTGTCCGGTGTCGCGGTCCTCGCCACTTCCGTGGCCTCCAGTCCGTCAGCCTTGATCTCGATGACCCAATCTCCCCCCGCGCCGCCCTCCGGCGTCGTCACCCGCTTCGCCCCGTCGCCGACCGGCTTCCTGCACATCGGCGGCGCGCGCACGGCGCTGTTCAACTGGTTATATGCACGTCATACGGGTGGGAAGTTCCTTGTTCGCGTCGAGGACACCGATCGCGAACGTTCGACCGAAGCCGCCGTCGCCGCCATCTTCGAGGGCCTGGACTGGCTGGGCCTGAAATCCGACGAGGAAGTGGTCTTCCAGTACAGCCGCGCCGACCGGCATCGGCAAGTCGTGCAGGAAATGCTGGCCGCCGGCCGCGCCTATCGCTGCTGGATGACCGTCGAGGAACTGGCCGCGGCCCGCGAGGCCGCCCGGGCCGGCGGGCCGGCCCTGCGCTCGCCCTGGCGCGACGCCCCGCCGCCCAACGATCCCACCCTGCCGCACGTCATCCGCTTCAAGGGCCCGACCGAGGGCGCGACCCTGGTCGACGACCTGGTCAAGGGCCCGGTGACCTTCAACAACGCCGACCTCGACGACCTGGTCCTGCTCCGCGCGGATGGGGCTCCGACCTACAACCTGGCCGTGGTGGTCGACGACCACGACATGGGCGTCACCCACGTGATCCGCGGCGACGACCACCTGAACAACGCCGCCCGCCAGACCCTGATCTACCAGGCCAACGACTGGACCCTGCCGGCCTTCGGCCACATCCCGCTGATCCACGGCCCGGACGGCGCCAAGCTCTCCAAGCGCCACGGCGCCCAGGCCGTCGGCGAGTTCGCCGACATGGGCTACATCCCCGAGGGCATGCGCAACTACCTGGCCCGCCTGGGCTGGGGCCATGGCGACGACGAGGTGTTCACCGACGAACAGGCGATCAGCTGGTTCGACGTCAAGGACGTGGTCAAGGCTCCCGCCCGCCTGGACTGGGCCAAGCTGAACTTCATCAACGGCCAGCACCTGCGCCAGGCCGACGACGCCCGCCTGGCCGACCTGACCCTGAAGGCGCTGCAGGCCCAGAAGGCCGCGCTGCCGGCCGACGCCGCCGCGCGCCTGCTGGCGGTCGTCCCCCAGGTCAAGGAAGGCGCCAAAACCATCCTGGAGTTGGCCGAGCACTGCGCGTTCGCCCTGAAGGTGCGTCCGCTGGTTCTGGAAGAAAAGACGGTCAAGCAGCTGACCGACGAGACCGTCGAACGGCTGACCCGCCTGCGCGCCCAGCTGGCCGCGGCGCCGGTCTGGGGCGTGTCGGAGCTGGAAACCCTGTTGAAATCCTTCGCGGAATCCGAGGGCGTGGGTTTCGGCAAGTTCGGCCCGTCGCTGCGCGGCGTGCTCACCGGCGGCTCCCAGGCGCCGGACCTGAACAAGATCATGGCCGCGCTGGGTCGAGACGAGTCTCTGGGGCGCCTTGACGACGCCCTGGCGTCGCGCGCATGAGGCGCTATAACGCAGCCGCGAAATCAAAACTGGACTGATCGTTCCATCATTGAAGGGGTCTCTCGCATGACCGACAAAGCCACGCTGACGATCGGCGACAAGAACTACGACCTGCCGATCCTCAAGGGCAGCACGGGCCCGGACGTCCTGGACGTGCGGAAACTGTACGGCGAATCCGACCACTTCACCTTCGATCCGGGCTTCACCTCGACGGCGTCGTGCGAAAGCAAGATCACCTATATCGACGGCGACGCCGGCATTTTGCTGCACCGCGGCTATCCGATCGACCAGCTGGCCGAGAAGTCCTCGTTCCTGGAAGTCTGCCACCTGCTGCTGAACGGCGAGCTGCCGACGGCCGAGGAATTCACCAAGTTCGAACGCAACATCACCTACCACACGATGCTGCACGCCCAGTTCGACAGCTTCTTCCAGGGCTTCCGCCGCGACGCCCACCCGATGGCGGTGATGACCGGCGCGGTCGGCGCCCTGTCGGCCTTCTACGCCGACAGCCTGAACGTCGATGATCCCAAGCAGCGCGAGATCAGCGCCCATCGCCTGATCGCCAAGATGCCGACCATCGCCGCGCGCGCCTTCCAGTACTCGCAGGGCCGTCCGTTCGTGACGCCGCGCAACGAGCTTTCCTATTCGGAAAACTTCCTGCGCATGTGCTTCTCGGTGCCGGCCGAGGACTGGGTTCCCAACCCCGTCCTGACCCGCGCCATGGACCGCATTTTCATCCTGCACGCCGACCACGAGCAGAACGCCTCGACCTCGACCGTGCGTCTGGCCGGCTCGTCGGGCGCCCACCCGTTCGCCTGCATCGCCGCCGGCATCGCCTGCCTCTGGGGTCCGTCGCACGGCGGCGCCAACCAGGAAGCCCTGGAGATGCTGGAGGAGATCGGCTCGGTCGAGAACATCCCCGCCTTCGTCCAGGGCGTGAAGGACAAGAAGTACAAGCTGATGGGCTTCGGCCACCGCGTGTACAAGAACTTCGACCCCCGCGCCAAGGTGATGCAGAAGACCTGCTACGAGGTGCTGGAGCAACTGGGCATCAACGACCCGCTGCTGCACGTGGCCATGGAGCTGGAGAAGGTCGCCCTCAGCGACCAGTACTTCATCGACCGCAAGCTGTACCCGAACATCGACTTCTATTCGGGCATCACCCTGCGCGCCATGGGCTTCCCGACCAACATGTTCACCGTGCTGTTCGCCCTGGCCCGCACCGTCGGCTGGATCAGCCAGTGGAAGGAAATGTTCGAGGACCCCTCGCGCAAGATCGGCCGCCCGCGCCAGCTCTATACCGGCGCCACGCAACGCGACTACGTCGCGGTCGACAAGCGCGGCTAAGCGCTTCGATATTGCTGAATTGGAAGAGGCCTCGCGAAAGCGGGGCCTTTTTCTTGCCCGGGACCAGGTCCTCGGCCGGCATTGCTGCCTAAAACAGGCACCCCGTCATGCGACGCTGACCCTGAATCGGCGCTCAAGACCGGGGGCCAGGAGGAGCGGATGGAAAAGCTGGATCTGAAGAAGACGAGAAAGCCCCTCTTCACCGCGCCGCTTGGCCGCTTCGTGACGATCCAGGCGCCGCCGGTGTCCTACCTCATGGTGGATGGCCACGGCGACCCGAACACCGCCCCAGCCTACCGGCTCGCGGTCGAGAGCCTCTACGCGACGGCCTTCACGATCAAGTTCGCCAGCAAGGCCAACGGCAAGGACTTCGTCGTGGCGCCGCTGGAAGGGCTTTGGTCGGCCCCTGATCCTGAAAGCTTCACCGCGCGGCGCAAGGACGAATGGGACTGGACCCTGATGATCATGGTTCCCGACCACCTGGACGAAACGATCTTCCTGGCCGCCAGGACCAGGGCCCGGGAGAAGCTGGGCGCCCTGCCCGAAAGCCTGAGGCTCGAAAGCCTGGAGGAAGGCCTCTGCCTCCAGGCCCTGCACGTGGGCGGCTACGACGACGAAGGCCCGCTGCTCGCGAGATTGCACGGCGAAGTCATGCCGTCCGGCGGCTACGGCTTCGCCGGTCGCCATCATGAGGTCTATCTGAGCGACCCTCGCAGGACGACACCCGAAAAGCTCAAGACCGTGATTCGCCAGCCCGTGCGTCAGGTCTGAAGTCGGCCCCGCCGACGCTTACCGCCCCTCGGCGCTGCGCAGGATGAAGCCCAGGATCTCGGCCACGGCGACATAGAGCGCCTCGGGGATCTCCTCGTCGAGCTCGATGGTCGACAGGGCCTGGGCCAGGGCCGGGTTCTCCTCGATCGGCACGCCGTGCTCGCGGGCGGTCTCGATGATCTTGTCACCGACCCAGCCGCGGCCGGAGGCGACGACCCGCGGGGCGTTGGGTTCCTCATACTGCAGAGCCACGGCGATGCGCGGCCCGACGGAGCGGATCACGCCGGTCATGTGGCCTGGTCCAGGAACTGGCCCGGCGCGACGGCGGGGGCGCGCGGCTGGCCGGCGTGGAAGGCGATCTCGGGCTCCAGGGCCGCGTCGCGCAGGGCGCCGCCCAGGCGCTCCTCGCCCGCCCGCAACCGGGCCATCGCCATGGGACGCTCGGCCCACAGCGACACGCGGGCCCGGTCGCCGGTCAGGGCCACCTGGGCGTGGACCGGACCCATGGGCTCGACATCCAGCGAGAAGCGCGCCCGCCAGGTGCGCCCCAGGGCGCGACCATCCTCCCCGCCCGAACCGCCGCCGTCGCGGCTGATCTCGAACTGGGCGGCGGCGGGCCCCTGCGCGGTCATGAACGGCATGTCGAACACCCAGCGCTGCCCGGGCTCCTCCATCGGTCGGCTGGCGGCTGGAGGCTCCGGCAGCGAGGCGATCTGCGACAGCTCGGTGCGGGCCAGGGCCGCGCTGGTCTCGGCCAGCAGGCGCTGGGCCATGGCGTGGGGGCCCGCGCCCGCCGGCAGGCCCGGCTGGGCGGCGGCCTGGGCGTGGGTGGGGGCGCCGGCATAGGGCGGCGGGGTCTGGGACGGCGGACCGGGCGCGACCTCGGGTCCGCCATAAGCCATTACCGCCGCCGGAGCCGCGCGCGCCAGGGGCGCGGATGGGAAGTCCTCGGCCACGATGGCGCCGAACGCCGGCAAGGGCGGTGGCTGCGGCGTCGCGGGCGGACGAACGGCCTGCGACGGCGCGTTGACGTTCGGCCAGCCCCCGGGCGGTTTGGTGATCGCCGGCGGGGCGCCGTCGGTCCGAGGCGAGGCCCGGGCCTCCCCGTCGGGCGCCGTCTGGGCGAAAGCCGGGCCCATCGGCGACTTGGCCGCCGCGGCAAGCGCCTGGGGCGTGCCGCGATCAGCCAGCTGAGCCGAGGACGCCGCGGCCATGGCGGAGGCGCTTGGCGTTGCATTGGGGGCCGCGTTGGGCGTCCCGCCGGACGTCGCCCCCGGCGTGGCGCCGGCCTGGGCGGCCATCGGCGGCAGGGTGTCGGCCCAGTTCCTGACCACCTCGCGGAACACCAGCAGGGCCGCCTTCATGTCGCTGTCGGGCGTCGGGGTCGGGACCACCCTGGGCGGGTCGGTCAGGGTGCCGGTCTGCGGGCGCGGAGCCGAACCGTCCGGCGCGGCGGTCGCCAGGCGGGCCTCCAGGAACAGGCCCGAGCGCTGCAGCGCCTGGCGGATCTCCGGACCGCTGATCTGGCCGTCCAGGCGCGTCCCCAGCGCCATCACCTGGGCGATGGCCGCCTTGACCTGGCGCGGCGTGTCGGGTTCGGCGGCGGCCTGGACCATGTCGGCCATCAGGGGCGCCAGGCCGGCCTGGCGGGCCGCGGCGCGACCGGCGGCAGCGGCGACCGCGCGAGCGGGGGTTTCGGCCTGGGTCTCGGGCTCCGGGGCGACGCCGCGGGCCTCCGCCGCCTTGGCCCGGGCGACGTCCCCCTCGCCCACCGCGCCCTTGGCCAGGTTGGTCAGGTCGCCCTGGGGCTGGGACTGGGACTGGTCGATCATCGCGCCCAGGGTCTCGACCGACTGGATGACCGCGATCCGGGCGAGCGCCTCGGCCGCCTGGTCGGCCCGGCTGACGGGGGCTGACGGCGTCAGGGGCGATAGAGGGGCGACCGAGAAGATCGTCACGCCAGGGCTCCAGCCGGCGGCGAGAGGGCCACCAGGGCTTCCAACCTAGCCGAGAAGCCGTGAAGCGGATCTTAAAGGCTTGCTTAACGCCTCGGGGCGCCGCGAACCGCTAGACGGCCGCGCCCCGCGCCCTCAGGAAGCCCAGCAGCGCCGAAGCCGCCGCTTCCGAGGGGTCGGGCATGCCGCGCCCCATCCTATCCAGGGCGGCGTTCTGGGCGGCGACCTGGGCCGCGCGCAGGGACGGGTCGTCCAGCCGCCGGGCGACCTCGACGGCCAGGGCCTGGCCCGTGCAGGCGTCCTGCAACAGCTCGGGCGCGACCGTGTCGTCGGCCGCGATGTTGAACAGGGTCACCCAGCGCGGCTTGAACATCGACTTCAGCAGGGCGTAGGTGATCTTGCCGGTGACATAGCCGACCACCATCGGACAGCCCGCCAGGGCCAGTTCGGTGGTCACCGTGCCGCTGCAGGCCAGGGCGACCGTGCCGGCGACCATGGCGTCGTCCTTCAGCGTCTCGTCCTCGATCACATGGGCCCGGAACGGCCAGGCCTCGACCCGCGCCTTGACGCTCTGCGCCACGGTCGAGGCGGCGGGCACGACGACGTGCAGGTCGGGGCGATCGGCCTTGAGGCGGCGCACGGCGTCCTCGAACGGCGGCATGACCCGCTGGATCTCGGATGGGCGGCTGCCGGGCAGCACCAGCAGGATCGGCTCGCCGGGCGCGGCGCCGATCGCGGCCCGCAGCCGGGCCGGATCGGCGCGGCTCAAGTCGTGGGCCAGGGCCGAATTGCCGACGAAGACATTGGCCAGGCCGGCGGCGTCGAAATACGGCTTGTCCATCGGCTGGATCGACAGCAGCAGGTCCACCGCCCCGGCCAGATCCTTGGCCCGGCTCGCGTGATAGGCCCAGACCTGGGGGGCGACGTACTTGACCAGCGGCAGGCCGGGGTCCTGCTTCCGCAGCGCCTTGGCCAGGCGGATGTTGAAGCCCCAGCTGTCGATCAGCACCGCCACGTCGGGCTTCTCGCGAGCCGCCAGGGCCAGGGTGTCCTTCAGCCGGGCCATGGCGCGCGGATAGGCCTTCAGGCTCTCCACGATGCCCAGGATCGACAGCTGGGCGATGTCGAACGGGCTCTGGACTCCCTCGGCCGCCATCTTGGCCCCGCCGACGCCGACGAAGCGCACCTTGCCGGGGCCTAGCCGCTCGCGCAGCACGCGGGCCAACTTGGCGCCCAAGGCGTCGCCCGAAGCCTCCGCCGCCACCAGCATCACGGTCAGCGGCCGGTCCTCGGAGCGTCCGGGGCTCATCTGTCGGCCCGTGGTTCGACCCCGTACACGAACAGGCCCAGGTCGTCGGCGCAGGCGATGACCTGCTCGCGATCGACGATCAGCAGGCGGCCGGCCTCGCCGACCACCCCGGCCAGGCCGGCGCGGGCCGCGCGCTGCACGGTGGCGACGCCGATGGTCGGCAGGTCGACCTTGGTCTCCTGGATCGGCTTGGGGGCCTTGGCCAGCACGCCGCGCGGGGCCTCGGCGTTGCCGCGGATCGCCTGGGGCAGGTCGGCGACCCGGCGCAGCATGGCGTCGGTGCCCTCCTGGGCCTCGACCGCCAGCACCAGGCCATCGCAGACCACCGCGCCCTGCCCCACGTCCAGCGCGCCGATGGCCCGGGCCACGTCGAGGGCGCGATCCATGTCGGCGATGTGGGCGTCCTTGGGAACGTGCTTGCCCAGGGGCCCGCGCGGCAGGGTCATCTCGCCCCGCACCTCGTGCGCGCCCTCGATCGCGAAGCCTTCCTTCTCGAACTCGGCCAGCAGGCGGCGCAGCAGGGCGTCGTCGCCCTTGCGGGCGGCGCTGATCAGGCCCGGGATCACGGTCAGGCCGCGCAGGTCCGGCTTGATCGTCGAGAAGTCGGGGCGGTCGACGACGCCGGCGAAGCACACGGCCTCGCAGCCCTCCTCCCGCAGCGCCTTGAACACCTTGCCGAACTCGCCCAGCCCGACCTCGACGCCCGGATAGCGGGCCAGGACCGGCTGGGCGAACGACTTCAGGCGCATCACCGCGAACGGCCGGCCGGCCGCCTCGCAGTGTTGCGCCAGTTCCACCGGCAGGGAACCGCCGCCGGCGATCAGACCAAGCTTGCGCACGGCCCCTCCTAGACTTCGCGCTCGGGCAGGCACAGGGGCCTGTTGGCGTCGGCGCGAATGAAATCGACGATCTCCATCACCTCGGGGGTCGCGGCGTGGGTCTCGGCTACGTCGTCCAGGCGCTCCTGGAAGGTGCCTTCGTCGGCGAACAGCAGGCGGTAGGCGGCGCGCAGGGCGTTGATCGCCTCGCGCGTGAAGCCCCGGCGCTTGAGGCCCACCAGGTTCAGGCCCTCCAAGTGGGCGTGGTTGCCCCACACCGAGCCGTAGGGGATGATGTCCTTGGTCACCACCCCGCCGCCGCCGACGAACGAATAGCGGCCGATGCGGGTGAACTGGTGGACGGCGCACAGTCCGCCCATGAACACGAAGTCGCCGATCACCACGTGGCCGCCCAGGGTGGCGTTGTTGGCGAAGGTCACGCGGTCGCCGACCACGCAGTCATGGGCCACGTGGGCGCCGACCATGTAGAGGCTGTCGGAACCGATCGTGGTCACCCCGCCGCCGCCCACCGTGCCGGTATGCATGGTGACGTGCTCGCGGATGATGTTGCGCTCGCCGATCACCAGGCGGGTGTCCTCGCCCTTGTGGGCCAGGTGCTGCGGCGCGCCGCCCAGCACCGCGAACGGGTGGACGGTGGTGCCCGCGCCGATCTGGGTCGCGCCCTCGATCACCACGTGCGAGACCAGCCGCACGCCGTCGCCCAGCTGGACCCGGGGCCCCACGGTGCAGAACGCGCCGATCTCGACGTCCTGTCCCAGCTGCGCGCCGGGCGAGACGATGGCGGTCGGATGGATCTGGGGGGTCATGCCTTGGGCGTCTCCACCACCATGGCCGCGAACTCGGCCTCGGCGGCCACCTTGTCGCCGACCTTGGCCACGCCCTTGAACTTGAAGATGCTGGAGCGGGCGCGGACCACTTCGACTTCCATGCGGATCACGTCGCCGGGACGCACCGGATTGCGGAAGCGGGCGTTGTCGACCGACATGAAGAAGATGGTCTTGCCCTCGGTGTCGACCTCGAGCGACTTGCTCATCAGCACCGCGCCGGTCTGGGCCAAGGCCTCGATGATCAGCACGCCCGGCATCACCGGATTGCCTGGGAAATGGCCCTGGAAGAACGGCTCGTTGATCGTCACGCACTTGACGCCCACGATCGACTGGTGCGGGCGATAGGCCTCAGCGCGGTCGACCAGCAGGAACGGATAGCGGTGCGGGATCCGGTTGAGGATCTCGGCGATGTCGATATTGGCCAAAGGTTCTTCAGTCTTGGATTGGCTCATTCTGGCCCCTTGGTTCCCCGGCCGCCCGCCTTGCGCGACAGCCATGCGGTCTCTCGGAGCCACCGCTTCAGCGGTCGCGCCGGAAACCCAGTCCATGTTTCGCCGGCCGGCACGTCCTTGAAGACCGACGCCGAGGCGCCGATCTGGGCGCCCGCGCCGACCGTCAGGTGATCGGCCACGCCGGCCTTGCCGCCGAACGCGACCCCGTCGCCGACCACGGTGCTGCCGGAAAGGCCCGTGAAGGCGGCGGCGACGCAGTTGCGACCGAGCCGGACGTTGTGGGCGACATGGACGAGATTGTCGATCTTGGTGTTCTCGCCGATGGTCGTGTCGCCGAAGGCGCCGCGATCCACGCAGCTGTTGGCGCCGATCGTCACCCCGTCCTGCAGGATCACCCGCCCCAGCTGAGGCAGGTCGACCACGCCCTGGGGCCCGCCGGCCGCGCCGAACCCGGCTTCGCCGATCACCGCCCCGGCGTGGACCAACACCCGGTCGCCGATCAGGGCGAAACCGATCACGGCGTTGGCCCCGATCCGGCAGTCGCGCCCCACGGCCACGCCGGGGCCGATCACCGCCCCGGGCGCCAGATGGGTCCCCCGCCCGATTCGCGCGCCCTGCCCGACAATCACGCCCGGAGACAGGATCACGCCCGCCTCCAGTTCACTGTCGGGATGCACGTGCTGCGAGCCGTCGTGACGGCGCGGCGCGTGCAGGCGGCCGGCCGCCGCGGCCCACGAAGCCTGCGGATGGCTGGTCAGCAGCAGGATGCAGCCAGCCGGAGCCCTGTCGGCATGGTCCGGCCGCAGGAAACAGGCCGCGCCCTTCAGGCCGGCCAGATCGGCCAGGCGCTTGGGATCGGACAGGAAGGTTACGGAGCCCGCGGCGGCGCTCTCGAGCGGCGCCACGTGCGAGATCATCTGGCGGCCGTCGGCCGGATCGGCCAGCCGAGCACCGCTCAGGCTGGCCAGTTCCGCGAGGGTCGCCGGACCCAGGTCTTCGAAAAAGCGCGGGTCCGGCATCGGTCCTCTCGGGAGCGGCCCGGGCCTCATGCCCGGACCGACTCGACTACTTCTTGGGAGTCGTCGGCTGAAGAGCTTGAGCCCCCGGAGCCGCTTGGTCCAGACGTTCGCGATCGAAGGTCAGGGTCTTGATGCGGGCGTCGACCGCGGTGACCACGGCGTCGGTGATGTCCATGGCCGGGTTGCCCAGCAGAACCGACTCCCGCTCGATCAGGATCGAGCAGGTCTTGGCCTGGTAGGCCTGGCGGATGGCCGGGTCCAGTTCCTGATAGACGCGAGCCAGTTGCTTCTGCTCGGTGGCCTCGACCTCGCGCTGGCGCAACTGGCCCTTACGCTGCCAGGCGTTGGCGCGCACCTGCAGGGCGGCGGCCTGCTGCTCCAGGGCGCTCTGGTCGAGCGTGGCCTTCTTGGCGTCCAGGGCCTTGGCGTCGTTGTCCAGGCTGGTGCGCTCGGCGGTCAGTTCGGCGTTGACCTGCGAGATGATGGTCTTCAGGCGGGCGTCGACGGCCTTGCCCACCAGCGAACGGGCGACAGCGCCCTGGCTGGAGAAGATGCAGACGCCGGCGATCGGCGCGCCGTGGGTGACCGGCGGCGCGGCCGGGGCCGTCGGAGGCGTGGCCTGGGCGAAGGCGCCCGACGCCGTGGCGAGAGCGGCCAGACCCGAAACGGTCGCGGCGAGGAACTTGGAGGTCATGCTGATTAGAACCTTGTGGAGGTGGAGAACCGGAAGGTTTCGGTCCTGTCGTAGTCATCTTTAGCGAGAATACGGCTGAAATCGAACGTGATGGGCCCCATGGGGGATTTCCAGTCGATGCTCAGCCCCGCCGAGGCCCGCAGGCCCAGGTCGTCCTTGATGTTCGGATTGATGCCGCCGCCGGCGGTCAGGCGATCGACGTCGTCCAGCTGGCCGGCCGTGCCGAAATCCGTGAACAGGCGGGCCTTGATGCCGTACTGCTCGGGCAGGAAGGTCGGAACCGTCAGTTCGAATGTACCGATCGCATACAGCTTGGCGCCCAGGGCGCTGCTCTGGGTGGTGGTGTCGCGCGGGCCGATGCCGGCGATCTCGAAGCCGCGGAACGAGCTGCCGCCCTTGTAGAAGCGGTCGTTGATGCGGATGTTGTCGCCGCCCCAACCCTCGATATAGCCCGCCGAACCGGTAGCGCTGAAGATGAAGTCCTTGTTGAAGCCCCAGTACCAGCCGGCGTCGGTCTCGGTCTTGAGGTACTGGGTGTCGCCGCCGAAGCCGGCCAGGTCCTGGCTCAGGTCGGCGAACCAGCCCCGGGTCGGCTGGATCGGATCGTTGCGCTTGTCGAGCCGCAGGTTGTAGCCGATCAGCGAGGTGATGTACGAGCCGCGCTGCAGGCAGAGGATGTCGGACACCGAACCGCTGGTGCAGAGGTTGTCCGCCACGCTGACCTTGTCCTGACGGAGCTGGTAGCGCAGGCCCATAGAGGCGTTCTGCGTCAGGGGGAAGCCCAGGCGCAGGGTGCCGCCGGTCGATTCCGTGTCGTAGGCGGCGTAATCGCTGAGGTCGTAGCGGTACGAGTACAGGTCCAGGCCGGCGCGCAGGTCGCGGCCCAGGAAGCGCGGCTCGGTGAAGCCGAAGTCGATCTGCTGACGCAGCGAACCGACCGAAACGCGGGCCCGCAGGTTCTGGCCCCGGCCGCGGAAGTTGCGCTCGGTGATGCCGACATCCAGCACCAGCTTGTCAACCGAGCTGTAGCCGGCGCTGAACGACAGTTCGCCCGTCGGCTGCTCCTCGGTCTTGACCCGCAGGGTCGTGCGGTCCGGCTGGGCGCCGGGCACTTCCTCGATATTGACGTCCTTGAAGAAGCCCAGGGCGCGGACGCGGTTCTTCGAGCGGTCGACCAGGACGCGGTTGTAGGCGTCGCCCTCGGCCACTTCCAGTTCGCGGCGCACCACGTAGTCCAGCGTGCGGGTGTTGCCGACGATGTCGATCCGATCGACATAGACCCGCGGGCCTTCCCGCACCGAGAACACCACGTCCACGGTGTTGTTCTCGTGGTTGGGCACGTAGCGCGGCCGCACGTCGACGAAGGCGAAGCCCGCCGCGCCTGCCGCGAAGGTCAGGGCGTCGGTGGCCTGCTCGATCTTGTCGTCTTCGTACAGCTGGCCGGCGCGGATCGGCAGGATCTGGGCCAGCAGGTTACCGTCCAGCTTCTTCAGCTCGGTTTCGACGGTGACCTTGCCGAACTTGTACTTGGGGCCTTCGTCGATCGTGTAGGTGACCGCGAAGCCGTTCTTGTCGGTGGCCAGTTCGGCGACCGAGGCCACGACGCGGAAGTCGAAATAGCCGCGGTTGCGGTAGAACTTGCGCAGTTGCTCGCGGTCGTACTCGATCCGGTCGGGATCGTAGTTGTCGTTGCTGGTCAGGAACTTGTACCAGTGCGACTCCTTGGTGACGATGACGTCCTTCAGGTCGTTGTCCGAATATTCGACATTGCCCAGAAAGTTGACGCCCAGCACGCCGCTCTTGGGGCCTTCGTTGATCTCGAACACCAGGTCGACGCGCTTTTGCGGCAGTTCGACCACCTTGGGCGTCACGGTCGCGGAAATGCGGCCCGAACGGCGATACAGTTCGATGATGCGCTGGACGTCGGCCTGGACCTTGGCGCGGGTGAAGATGCCGCGCGGACGGATCTGGACCTCGTCCTTCAGCTTGTCTTCCTTGAGCGCCGAGTTCCCCTCGAAGACCACCTGGTTGATGATCGGGTTCTCGACGACCTTGACGATCAGGTCGCCGCCCTGCAGCTCGATCTTCACGTCGGCGAACAGGTCGGTGCGCGCCAGGGTCTTCAGCGCCAGGTCGAGGCGCTGGGGATCGACCGTCTCGCCCGGCTGGATCGGCAGGTAGGACAGCACCGTCCCCTGCTCGATCCGCTCGTTGCCCTGCACCACGATGCGCTGGACCACGCCCGTGGTCTGGGCCTGGGCGAAGGCGGCCTGCGGCGCGGTCAGCGCCGTGGAACCGAGAAGGAGCGCAACGCCGGTGGCGAACGCGGCGCTATGGGCGCGGATTTTGCTCATGGGACCAATCATGGACGGACGGCGCGGTTCACGAGAACAGGTCACGAGAAAAGGCCGCCAATGAATTTGAACACGTCGTAGCGGTGGAGATCGTTCCAGGCCGCGAACAGCATGAAACCAAGGATCAAGGCAAGCCCCGCTCTGAAGCCGGCCGCCTGGAATTCGGCCTTCAACGGTCGCTTGGCGATCGCCTCATAGGCGTACATCAGCAGGTGGCCGCCATCGAGAACCGGGATGGGCAGCAGGTTCATGAAACCGATGCTGACCGACAGGGACGCCACCATCACCATAACGCCGACCGTGAAGCGCAAAAGCAGGGTCTGGAGATCGGGCGCGTCGGCCGTGGAGGCCTTGGCGACCGCGCCGACCGCGTGGCCGATGCCGATCACGCCGCTGATCTGGTCGGCCGAGATCTGGCCGGTGACCAGGCGCCCCAGATAGAAGCCGATGGTGCTGATCTGGTCCCAAACCTCGACGGCGGCGTCGGGAATGGCGCGCCAAACCGTCGAACGATAGTGATAGGGCCGGCTGACGTTCTCGATGCCCAGTCGGCCGACCTTGGCGCGGCCGTTGATCTGGTCGGTGACCTCGACCTGAACCGGCTTGGCGACCAGGTGCAGGGTCTGCTCGCCGCGCTTGACGGTGAAGTCGATCGGCATGCCCGACCGCAGCATCACGTACCGCCCGACATCCTCGAAATTACGAATCCGGCGGCCGTCGGCCTTGATGATCAGATCGCCGGCGCGGAACCCCGCCGCCGCCGCCGCGCCGCCGGCCGGAACCCGGTCCACCGTCGCCGGATGACGATATTCGCCCAAGGTCGCCATCAGCACGGCGAAAACGGCGATCGCCAGCAGGAAATTGGCCACCGGCCCGGCCACGGCGATGATCGCGCGCTGCCAGACGGGCTTGAAATGATAGTAGCGCGACACGGCCGCCTCGCCCTCGCGCGCGGCGATTTCCCGCTTCAGGATCGCCAGGTCGCTGCCGTCGGGCACGCTGGCGGCGTTGTCGTCGCCGGAGAATCGCACGTAGCCGCCCAGGGGTATCCAGGCGACCCGCCATTCCACGCCGGTCTTGTCGCGCCACGCCACGATCTTGGGGCCAAAGCCGATCGAGAAGCAGTCGATGGCGACGCCGCAGGCTCGCGCGGCCCAGAAATGGCCGAGCTCATGCACTGTCACCACGATGGACAGCACCAGCACGAACGCGAAAGCTTGCGTCAAGAACACGATCATAAGGTGGCGCCCAACTCCCCGGTCAGTCTCTAGGTACGCTTCTGGCCGACAACCTCGGCCGCAATGCGGCGGGCCGAGGCGTCGGTCATCATCGCGCTGTCGAGGGCGTCGCCGGCGCTGTCGGCGAGTTCGCCCAGGCCATTCATGCGCTCAAGTGTCCCCGCCACCGCGCCGGCAATATCCAGAAAGCCGATCTGGCGGTCAAGGAAGGCCGCGACGGCCACCTCGTTGGCGGCGTTCATGGCGGCCGGCGCGCCGCCGCCCAGACGCAGGGCCTCGCGGGCGATGGCGATCGACGGGAAGCGGTCCAGGTCCGGCGCCTCGAAGGTCAGCTGGCCATAGGCGGCCAGGTCCAGGGGCTTGGCGGGCCACGACAGGCGCTGGGGCCAGGAGAAGGCGCACGAGATCGGGCTGCGCATGTCCGGCGGGCCCAGCTGGGCCAGGGTCGAGCCGTCGGCGTATTCGACGAGGCTGTGGATCACGGACTGCGGGTGGATCACGACGTCGATGCGCTCTTGCGGGGTCTCGAACAGGTAGGACGCCTCGATCATCTCGAGGCCCTTGTTCATCATCGTCGCGGAATCGACCGAAATCTTGGCGCCCATCGACCAGTTGGGATGGGCCACCGCCTGCTCCGGCGTGGCCTTGGCCATGGCGGCCTTGTCCCAGGTGCGGAACGGTCCGCCCGAGGCCGTCAGGATCAGGCGCGATACCTGGTCGATACAGTCGCGCTGCAGCACCTGGAAGATCGCCGAATGCTCGGAATCAACGGGAATCACCGAGCCGCCGGCCTGGCGGGCGATGGCCAGCAGGGCCGGGCCGGCGCAGACCAGGCTTTCCTTGTTGGCCAGGGCGATGACCGCGCCGGTCCGGGCGGCCGCCAGGGTCGGCGCCAGGCCCGCCGCGCCGACGATGGCCGACATCACCCAGTCCGCGCCCATGGCGGCGGCCTCGGAGACGGCGCCGGCGCCGGCGGCGGCCCGCACGCCCGAACCGGCCAGGCGTTCGCGCAGCTCCGGCAGGCAGGTCTCGTCGTCGATGACCGCGACCTGAGGCTTCCAGCGCAGGGCCTGCTCGGCCAGCTTGGCGACGTTGCGGCCGGCGGTCAGGGCCAGGATCTCGACCCCGACCTCGGCCTGTTCGAACAGATCCAGCGTCGAAACGCCGATGGACCCCGTCGAACCCAGCACCACGACCTTGCGGGTGGCGGTCAAGGCAGCCATCCCCACTGATCGAGCAGCCGCGCGCCGGCGACCACGATCGCCGCGAACATCAGGCCGTCGACACGGTCCAGCATGCCGCCGTGGCCGGGAATCAGGTCGCCCGAGTCCTTCACGCCGAACCGGCGCTTGAGCATCGATTCCCACAGGTCGCCGGCCATGGTGGCCAGGCCGCCCAGCAGGCCGATCACGGCGGCGACGGGCCAGGCCAGGTTCAAGTCCGGCAGGGCCGGCAGGGCTTGGGACTGGGACAGGGCCTGGATGCCGACCGCGCCCAGCGAGGCGGCGACCAGCCCGCCGAAGAAACCCGACCAGGTCTTGTTGGGCGAATAGCGCGGCCACAGCTTGGGGCCCTTCAGCAGGCTGCCGGTCGCGAAGGCGAAGATGTCGGCGAACCAGGTGACGGTGAACATCAGCAGGGTCCAGGAGAGGCCGGCGTCCATCCGGCGCAGCCAGATCATCGCGATCACCGCCGGCGCGATGTAGATCACGCCATAGGCCGCGTCGGCCCGCCGCTCGACCGCGCCGCGCGCCATCAGCGCGGCGGCCATCGCCCCGACGACCACGACCGGCCAGGTGATGTAGTAATGGCCGCGGAACGCGACGATCACCGAGATCGCCACCGCCGCGCCGATCGCCAGGGCCACGCCCAGCACGGACCGCCTGGCGCTCATCTCCGCCCATTCGCGGGCGAGCAGCGCGACGCCGACCAGGATCAGGCCCAGGTACCAGACGTCTCCGAACCAGACGGCGGCCACGACCGTAGGCACCAGCACCGTGGCCGAGGCGACACGGATCCGCAGGTTGCTCCAGTTGAAACGTTTAGCCGGCGACGGCGACGTCATCGACGGCGATACCTCCATAGCGACGGTCGCGGCTGCGATATTCCGTCAACGCGGCGGCCAGGTGTTCGGGCCCATAGTCCGGCCACAGAACATCCTGATACACGAGTTCGGCGTAGGCGCATTCCCAAAGCAGGAAGTTGGAGATCCGCTGCTCGCCGCTGGTGCGCACGATGACGTCCGGAGGCGGCGCCCCCGCCGTCGACAGGCGCTGTTCGAACAGCGCCTCGTCCAGGTCGGCCGCCCGGGCCTCGCCCCGTTCCACCGCCTCGGCGAAGGCCCGCGCGGCGTCGGCGATGTCGGCCCGGCCGCCATAGTTGAACGCCACCTGCAGCAGGAAGGCGTCGTTGTGGGCGGTCCGGCGCTCGGCCCGCTCGATGACGTCCAGAACGTCGGAGGCCAGGCCCGTCCGACGGCCGATGATCCGCACCCTCACGCCCTCGCGGGCCAGGCGCTCGAGGTCGGACTCCAGATAGGCCTTCAGCAGGCCCATCAGTTCCGACACCTCCTGCGGCGGGCGACTCCAGTTCTCGGTGGAAAAGCCGAACACGGTCATCACGCCCACGCCCAGCGCGGCCGCGCCTTCGACGGTCCGCTTCAGGGCGTTGACGCCGGCGCGATGGCCCAGCACGCGCGGCAGGTTGCGCCGCTTCGCCCAACGGCCGTTGCCGTCCATGATGATGGCCACATGCAGGGATTGGCCTGACTTCGCGCCCCCGGCGCGCGTCGTGACATCCTGCAGGCCGGTCGTCGGCGCCATGCGCTTCAGCCTTCCCTCATCTCCCCCCACAACGCAGGTCGATGCTAAACCTGCATGATCTCTTGTTCCTTGGTTTTCAAGGCCTCGTCGACGCGCTTGATGGCCTCGTCGGTCATCTTCTGGACCTCGGTCTCCATCTTCTTCAGCTCGTCTTCGCTGATGACGGAAGCCTTTTCGGCCTTCTTGAGGTCGTCGTTGGCGTCGCGGCGGATGTTGCGGACCGCGACCTTTTGCTGCTCGGCGTACTTGCCGGCGATCTTCACCAGGTCCTTGCGGCGCTCCTCGGTCAGCGGCGGGATCGGGATGCGCAGGTTCTGGCCCTCCACCACCGGGTTCAGGCCCAGGCCCGAATTGCGGATCGCCTTCTCGACCGAGACGACGACGCCGCGGTCCCAGACATTGACATTGATCTGGCGCGGCTCGGGCACGCTGATCGAGGCCACCGCGTTCAGCGGGGTCGCGGAGCCGTAGGCCTCGACCATCACCTGGTCCAGCAGGCTGGCGGAGGCGCGGCCCGTGCGCAGGGAGGCGAATTCCTCCTTCAGGGCGACGACGGACTTGTCCATGCGGTCCTTGTAGCGGGACAGGACGGGTTTTTCGGCGGTGGCCATGGCTTGGGCTCTCTTCGCTGGGAAATTAAGCGGCGCGGGCGCCGGAAACGACCGTGTGCGTTCCCTGCCCCTTGAGGACGTTCAGCAGGTTGCCGCGCCCCTTGATGGAGAAGACCACGATCGGAATGTTGTTGTCGCGCATCAGGGCCACGGCCGAGGCGTCCATGACCCGCAGGTCCTTGGCCAGCACGTCCATGTAGTTGAGCGTGTCGTAGCGCTTGGCCTCCGGGTCCTTCTTGGGATCGGCGCTGTAGATGCCGTCGACGCTGGTGCCCTTGAACAGGGCGTCGCACTGCATCTCGGCGGCGCGCAGGGCCGCGGCGGTGTCGGTGGTGAAGAACGGGTTGCCGGTGCCGGCGGCAAAGATCACCACCCTGCCCTTCTCCAGGTGCCGCTGGGCGCGACGGCGAATGTAGGGTTCGCAGACCGTGGCCATCGGAATGGCCGACTGCACGCGGGTGGAGACGCCGATCCGCTCCAGGGCGTCCTGCATGGCCAGGGCGTTCATCACCGTGGCCAGCATGCCCATGTAGTCGGCGCTGGACCGTTCCATGCCCTTGGCCGCGCCGGCCATGCCGCGGAAGATGTTGCCGCCGCCGATCACCAGGCACAGCTCGACGCCGGACTGGACGATCTCGCGGATGTCCTCGGCCACCGAATCGACGGTCTTGGTGTCGATGCCGTAGGGCGTGTCGCCCATCAACACCTCGCCCGAAACCTTCAGAAGCACGCGGCGATAGGGTCTGTGCTGGGGTTCGGACATGCGGAGGCTCTTCCTGAGTCGTCGGGACGCAACATAGTGCGCGTTCCGGAAAAGTGGGATCGGTTTTCCGGGCTCAAACCGGCCAGATCGCGTGCAGATGCACGACCGGGGCGCAAAAAAGGCGCGGCGCGCGCTCGATGCGCGCCGCGCCTTCGATGGGCGGTCCAGTCCGCCGCCCCCTTTCCGAAGAATGGGAAGGCGGCGGAAAGGACTTAGGCCTGGCCGGCCATGGCGGCGACCTCGGCGGCGAAATCGCCTTCCGGAGCCTTCTCGACGCCTTCACCCAGGGCCAGGCGAACGAAGCCCTTCACGGTGAGCGGCGAGCCCAGTTCCTTGCCGGCCTCGGCGACCAGCTGCTCGACGGTCTGGTCCGGGTTCATGACGAAGGCCTGCTTCAGCAGCACGACTTCTTCCAGGAACTTGCGGATGCGGCCTTCGACCATCTTCTCGACGACGGCCGGCGGCTTGCCCGACTCCAGCGCCTGCTCGGTGAAGATCTGGCGCTCCTTCTCGATGGCGGCCTGGTCCAGGTCGTCCGGCGACAGCGACAGCGGGGCGGTCGCGGCCACGTGCATGGCGATCTTGCGGCCCAGCTCCAGGATCTTGGCCTGGTCGCCGGCGCCTTCGATGGCCACGAGCACGCCGATGCGGCCCAGGTCCGGAGCGGTCGCGTTGTGGATGTAGGACGACACCGCGCCCTGGGCGACGCTGAACTTGGCCGAACGGCGCAGGACCATGTTCTCGCCGATGGTGGCGATCAGGTTTGTCAGCACCTCGGACACGACGTCGCCGTCGGCGGTCTTGGCCGCGTTGATGGCGTCCACGCCGTCATTGTCCAGGCCGACGGCCGCGATCTTGCGGACGGCGTTCTGGAACAGGTCGTTACGGCCCAGGAAGTCGGTCTCGGCGTTCACTTCCACCGCGGCGGCGGTCATGCCGGCGCCGTCGTTGCGGACAGCGATGCCGACCAGGCCCTCGGCCGCGACGCGGTCGGCCTTCTTGGCGGCCTTGGACAGGCCCTTGGCGCGCAGCCAGTCGATGGAGGCGTCGATGTCGCCGCCATTCTCTTGCAGGGCCTTCTTGCAGTCCATCATGCCGACGCCGGACTTTTCGCGCAGTTCCTTGACCAGCGCTGCCGTGATCTCAGCCATGAAATCCTCCAGATTCAAACGTTTAGCGACCGAGCTTGATAGCTCGGTCGCATGACAGGGTCACAACGACCGCGCCGGAACCGAGGCCCCGACGCGGAAGTCGGAAAATCAGCTCGCGGCCGGCTCGTCGGCGACGGCGTCCAGGGCTTCAGTCGTCGCGTCCTGGGCGGCTTCCGGAGCCTCGGCGGCGGCGGCTTCAGCCACCGGCTCCGGGGTCAGTTCGCGGGCCAGGGTCGGCTCGACCGGAGCCACCGAGGCGCCCAGGTCGACGCCCGAGGCGGCTTGGCCGGCGGCCAGGCCGTCCAGCACCGCGTCGGCGATCAGGTCGCAGTACAGCTGCAGGGCGCGGGCGGCGTCGTCGTTGCCCGGGATCGGATAGGTGATGCCGTCCGGATCGCAGTTGGTGTCGAGGATGGCGACGACCGGGATGTTCAACTTGCGGGCTTCCAGGATCGCGATCGCTTCCTTGTTGGTGTCGATCACGAACATGATGTCGGGGATGCCGCCCATGTCCTTGATGCCGCCCAGCGACAGTTCCAGCTTGTCGCGCTCGCGGGTCAGCTGCAGCAGTTCCTTCTTGGAACGGCCGGCGCCTTCGCCCGCCAGCACGCCTTCCAGCTCGCGCAGACGCGCGATCGAGCCCGAGACGGTGCGCCAGTTGGTCAGGGTGCCGCCGAGCCAGCGGTGGTTGACATAGTACTGGGCGCAGCGCTTGGCGGCCGTGGCGACCGGGTCGCTGGCCTGGCGCTTGGTGCCGACGAACAGCACGCGGCCGCCGGCGGCGGCCACTTCACGCACCTTCACCAGGGCCTGGTGCAGGAGCGGGATCGATTGCGACAGATCGATGATGTGGATGTTCGAACGCGAACCAAAGATGTAGCGGTCCATCTTCGGGTTCCAGCGGTGCGTCTGGTGGCCGAAGTGGGCGCCAGCTTCCAAGAGCTGACGCATGGAGAATTCGGGAAGCGCCATGATAGGTCTCCTTCTTCCGGTTGAACCTCCGTGGACACCCCCGCTCCGACGATTCGGACCGGGACCGGAACGGTAACGACGGGATGTCTCCCCGGCGTCGCCGCACGTCCACGTGTGGAATGGCCGCGCAGATAGGCGCGAACGAACCAAAAAGCAAGCCCTTAGGCGCCTGAAGCTTGCCCGTTCGGCCGTCGGGCCCGCGCGCCCATGCCGTCGTCGCGTCTCCCACGGGCCGGCTCGGGCGGTGGAGCGCGCAGGGTTCTCCCGCGTGGAGGACCTTACGCTCGAACGCGCCCCCCGCCCGCTCCGGCTCCCGGCGCGAGGCCCCGTGCCTGATCACGCCTCGACCGGCCCGCGAGATGATCCATCGGCTTCCAAACCCTCTGCACGGCGCGCAAGAGGTGCGCACGCCCACAAAAGAACCCGATCCGTCCACAGGCGAACCTCAATCGTCACGCGTTTCTGACACAGAGAAGGTGTCTGATGGGCTTGCGCCCGACGGACGGAGGGCCCGCCTTCTCCGGCGGGCCGTAACGGGTGGAGAGGACTCATGCTCGCGGTCTTCGATCTCGACGGCACCCTGCTGGACGGCGATTCCACGGCGCTGTGGCTGTGGGACCGGGCCCGTCGCTCCGTTCCCCGCCTGCTGGCCACCTTGATCGTCGCCCCGATCGCCATCCCGATGGTGATCGCTCCCCGCACCCGGCGGGCCGGGGCCTCCATCCTGCTGTGGATCGCCACGGCGGGGCTGAGCGAGCGGGCGCTGCGCGATTCGTGCGCCGCCTTCGCCGCCCGCTTCCACGCCGACGCCCTGCCTCTTCGCTGGCGCGGCCAGGGGGTGGCGACCCTCGACGCTCATCTCGCCGGCGGTGACGAGGTCGTCGTCGTCACCGCCGCGCCGACCCTTCTGGCCCAGGCCCTGATCGCCCCCCTGGGCCGGCCGATCATCGTGCTCGGCACCTCGCTCAAGCGCCGCGCGGGCGGCTGGGTCGCCGACATCCATTGCCGACACCAGCGCAAGTGTCAGGCCTTGGCCGAGGCGGGCCACGGCCAGCGCTGGGCCTATGCCTATACCGACAGCCTCGACGACCTGCCGCTGCTGCGCGGGGCCGACGCGCCGATGATCGTCGGCTGCGGCAAGACCGCCCTCCGCCGCCTCGACCGCGCCCGCCTGCCCAATTGCCGCGCCTCGGCCTGGTAGGCCCCGAGCCGGCGCGACGCCGCGATGCACGGTCTGCGTTCGTCCCCTGGCGGACCTGTCGTCGCCAACCCTGGCGTCAGACCTTCGCGGCCGCCTCGATCTGCCGTCGCATCGCGCGAACATCGCGGGCGGCGGGCGCGCCGAACCGCCGGACATATTCGCGGCTGAACTGAGAGGCGCTCTCTTAGCCGACCGCGAAGGCGAGGCCCGAGGCGCTATGCTCGCCCGCCAGAAGCAGGCGGCGGGCTTCCTGCAAACGCAACTGCTTCTGATACTGGAGCGGGCTGAACCCCGTGATGGCGAGGAAGTGCCGGGGCAGGCTGGCCCGGCTCATGCCGCTCGCTTCGCATAGCGCTTCGATATGTATCTGCTGGTCGTGATTGTCCCTGATCCGCGGACGCATCCTGAACGTGTCGTCGGGCTTCGTCCGGTTCACCCACCCCGGCTATAGCGTCTATGCGGCGATGAAGGCCGCGGTCGAAGTGCTGAGCCGGTTCATGGCGGTCGAGCTTGGCGCGCGCCGGATTCGCGTGAACGCCATCGCGCCGGGGGCGATCGCCACCGATTTCGGCGGCGGCGCGGTGCGTCACAACGAGGCGGTCAACGCCTTTGTGGCCCAGGGCATAGCGCTCGGGCGCGTGGGCCTGCCCGACGACATCGGACGCGCGGTGGCCGCGATCCTGTCCGAAGACATGGCGTGGGCCAACGGCGCCGCCTTCGACATTTCCGGCGGCCAGATGCTGTAGGTGCGCCGGCGCGGCGCCGAGGCCGCCAAGCGGACACCGATCCGCGCGGACTTCCGCTGGCCGACGGGCGCCGGAGGTTCAAGAGGCTCCCTCCCCGGAACAGCGTCACACTTCGGTCCATAAGTTGAAGCGGAGTCTTCGCGGTCTTGGGGGCGGAAAGATCGCGTGGCGAGATCACGGACGTCACGGAGAGGCGGATTCATACACCTGGCTGCGTTCGTCGCGGCGGCCGTTCTTCATGCGGCCCTGCTGTTTTTCCTGGTGCGTTACTTGCCGCCGGCGCCGGCTTATGACGAGCCGCCCGCCATCCAGGCTTCGCTCGTTCCGCCGCCTCGATCGGAACGCGCCGCCGCCCAGACGCGCTCGCCAAACCACGACGCCTCGGCCCGCGCCCAGCCCGCAACGCCCGTCCAGCCCATCGCGCCCCTCCCGCCCGACGGCGGCGTCGCGCCTTTCACGCCGAGCGCCGCGCCAGGCGAGGCCGGCTTTGGGGTGAAGGGACCGCTCGCCCTTCGCGGCCTGCGCGGCTGCGACCCGGCGGGGCTCGCCCGCGAGGATCGCGAACGCTGCGAGAGCGAGCGCTGGGCCCGTGTCCCGCGGGTCTCGCCCCGCCTGAACCTGGACCCGACCGGCCGCTACGCCAGAAACCCGGAGCCCTTCCTTTCGCGCCGCCCCACCAACGGCTGCCGCGCCCGCCTGACCGGCGACGTCGACCCCATGGGCGACGACATGGCCGGCCGAGCCGGGGTCACCTGCGTGATCCCCTTCTGAGCGGCGCGGACGGTGCTCCGCGGCGCCTGCCCCCTCCGCCATGAGCAGCCGGCCGGCGCCCGGGCTTCGCGACCTCGCCTATCCGCCGGGCGTGCGACTTCCATCTTCGACCCGTCTCCGGCGTGCAACAGGTCTGCTATAGAGAACGTGTCGCCGCCTAAGCGGAGGCACGGTGGCCCTTCGTCCGAATGGGACTCGGACCAAGCCGTGATCCTACGCCCGAAGCCCGCCGATCACCCCACCGCCCTCGCCGCCCGGCGGCGGCAGGGCCCAGGCGGAGCCGCGAGCCGTTTCGGATGATCCCGGTTCTGCTCGGCCACGCCGACGTCTATTGCACGCGCAGGGCGCGGGCCGTCGTGCCGTTCACGCTAATCTCCATTTCCTTGGCTAGGCCATCTCCAGAGTCGAATACGATACTGGCGTCCACGCCTCGGATGAAGAACCGGTCCACGGCCTCCGCCAACAGGCCGGCCTCGTCACGTCCATCGACTTTAAAGACAAGGCCGTCTTCGTCCTCGGTAATTGCGACGCGTCGACGATCGGTCAGCTCGTAGGTTCCCAGGTATCGCTTCAGCCGCCCTGCCGGAAGTGCAAGGGGGTTCGGGCGCCGCATCGGTTTGTCGCGTGGCAGGAGGAACGGGAACGCGGCGTTCGGGAGCGCCGGATAATAGGAGATGTGTTGTTCGCCCTCGAACGCCTTGGTCTGGAGGACTACGCCCTGAACACCGCTGAGCGCCTGAGTGACCTGCTTGGCGCCGTTGATCATGTAGGGCTCTTCCATTGCGCCGTAGCCTACAAAGACGCGCCGTGACGGAGCCCTGATTTGAAGGGCGCGCAGACGTTCGATGACGCCCGGATCGGCCCAGACGGATGGGCTGGCGATGAGGTAGCAGGCGAAGTCCGAGGGGTGGCTGGCAAGGACGTTTGCCGTGAAGAACGCTTCCCATAGGCCATCCTCCTCCTGACGAGTCAGGACCGATGATGCACCATCACACTCAGGGACTACACATCTAGCAGGCTGTTGAAATTCGATTTTTGACCCCTTCGAAGAGGCTGAAGTCACCCGAGTGGAATCAAAAGGGCCAATGTTTTCAATGGGCGGATTTGGTTTCAGTTCACGCTAAGCCAGCCAAATCGCGGAAATCGGCCTGTCGGAGCGACTTTTTCAACAGCCTGCTAGATCCCTTCGCCGGGAAGACGGAGGAAGAGCGCCACCCTCGATCTAAAGCAAATCCCCTGAGGGATCGCCGATACCGGTGCATCGCCCATTTCGGGCGGGAACTACAGTTGAGAAGAGCCAGGTCGCAAGACCCCAGCCCGAAAGGCCCGAGCGCCAATCCGCCCTAGCGCGACTTGCCGTCGAACTTGTGAGGTTCCAGCGCGAAGACGTCGATGTCGTCCAGGCAGCGGACATTGATCGCCGCCATATCGGTCCCGTCCGGCCCGACGCCCCGACCGAAGGATTCGATGCCGCAGGTCTGGCAGAACAGGTGCGAGATCCTGTGGGTGTTGAAGCGGTACTCGGTCAGGGCGTCCTGGCCCTGCGTCAGCTCGAACGCCGAGGCCGGCGCGAAGGCCAGCACCGAGCCCAGCTTGCCGCACCGCGAGCAGTTGCAGGTGATCAGGTTGTCCAGCGCGACCTCCACCGCGTAACGCACCCGTCCGCATTGGCAGCCGCCTTCATGCCTGGCCATGTTTCTCTCCCTTTCCCTTGGACACTTCAGCGGGATCGTCGCGCCTTCGGGGTCGAACGGCGACACCGCCCCGCACGTGAACCCGCCCCGACGCCGCTGAAACGCCCGGACCCCGCCTGTTTTGCCGCAGACGAAGAGGCCGGCCCTGTTCCGACGCCGAACCTGTCTCGAGCCCCCCTATTTCGAGGCCCCTGCTTCGAGGCCCCCTGCTTCGAGGCCCCCGAGGTCGAGGCCGGCCCACGCTCGAGGCCGACGCCCGGGCCCGCCATCGGCGTCAGCTCGCTGTCCCGCCCCGTCCGCCTGTTCGTCGGGATGAGGGCTCGACCGCCTCCTTGTTGAAACTCTCCACCAGCGCATCCAGCAGGTCCGCGCGAGACCCCAGGCCCTCGGCGCTCAGCGCGTCGGCGACGTGGCTTGCAAGGTCGGACAGGATGATGCCCCAGGCCGCGGTTTCCATCGACACACCGTCGCCCGCATAGAGCCCGACCTTCAGAGAGCAGTGCAGCCCTCGCTCGGCGATCCAGACGCGCGCAAGCTCCAGCGCATCGGTATCGCGCAGAGCCGCCGGCGGAATTGCGAGCGCGTCCATCATGCCCCCATCAAAGGCCCTGGCCGAGCCGGTCCGGTCGGTCGGGACAGGCGCGGCCCGCGGGGCCCGCCCGATCTCGAGACGGTCCAGGATCGACGATCGACGCGCTTCGCAAGCTCCAGCGCATTGGTATCGCGAAGAGCCGCCGGCGGAATTGCGAGCGCGTCCAGCATGCCCCCATCAAAGGCCTGGCCGAGCCGGTCCGGCCGGCCGGGACAGGCGCGGCCCGCGGGCCCCGCCCGATCTCGAGACGGTCCAGGATCGGCGATCCGGCGCCCAACGGCGATGAACGGGACGCGCTTCCACACTATCCATGATGGCGTCAGGGCCGCATGGGTCGGCGCGGGCGTTCGCATCACACGTCTTCCAGCAGCGCCACCCCGGGCGCGGTCTTCAGGGCGCCGCGTAGGGCGGCGTCGAGGGTGTAGCGGCCGGGCAGCTTCATCTCGATCTCGCGGCCGCCGCCCAAGGCGGCGATCAGGCTGACCTCGCCGCCGCGTGGCGAGGCGGCCGGCTCCAGCCGCTTCTTCAGGGCCTCGATCTCGGTGGCCGAGGGCGACAGGTGCAGGCGCAAGCCCGCCACCATGTTCTCGATGGCCTTCTCGATCGGTTCGGCGTCGTCGCCGAAGAACCGCACCTCGCCGTCGCGGGCCTTGGCGCGGACCTTGATCGACACCGCCTTACCCGGCTCCAGCACCTCACGGCACTTGCGCAGGGCCTCGGGCGGGAACAGCACCTCGTACTCGCCGCTAGGGTCCGACAGCGAAACGAAGGCGAAACGCTCGCCGCTCTGCGAGGCGCGCTCCTGGCGGCGGCGCACCACCCCGCACATGCGGAAGGCCTCCATGCCCGCCTCGGCGCGCGGGATGACCTCGGTCAGCATGGCCGTGCGGCGCCGGCGCAGCACCCCGACCATGTCGTCCAGCGGATGGCCGGTCAGGTAGAAGCCGACCGCGGCCAGCTCCTCGTCCAGCAGGTCGACCTGGGTCCAGGGCTCGGTCTTCTTCAGGCGTGGACGGCCGGCGGCGGGATCGCCGCCGAACAGGGCGTGCTGGCCGCCCTGGCGGTCCGCGGCGATGCTCTGGCCGTGGGCGATCAGCACGTCGGCCGAGGCAAAGATCTGGGCGCGGTTCTTGTGGATGGAGTCGAAGGCCCCGGCCCGGGCCAGGTTCTCGATCGCCCGCTTGTTGACCAGCTTGGGATCGACCCGCTCGACGAAGTCGAAGATGTCGCGGAACGGCCCGCCCTCCTCGCGAATGGCGACCAGGTGCTTCATGGCCTCCAGGCCGACGTTGCGCACCGCGCCGAGCGCATAGAGCACCTCGCCGTTCTCGACCTCGAAATCGGCGCCCGAACGGTTGACGTCGGGCGGCCGCACCGTGATGTCGAACCGCCGCGCGTCCTGGTGGAAGACCGCCAGCTTGTCGGTGTTCGACAGGTCCAGACTCATCGAGGCGGCCAGGAACTCGACCGGCGTATTGGCCTTCAGCCAGGCCGTCTGGTACGAGATCAGAGCGTAGGCGGCCGCGTGCGACTTGTTGAAGCCGTAGCCGGCGAACTTGGCCACCAGTTCGAAGATCGAGCCCGACTGCTCCTCCGGCACGCCCTTTTCCTTGGCGCCGGCGACGAAACGGATCTTCTGGAGATCCATCTCCTCCTTCTTCTTCTTGCCCATGGCCCGGCGCAGAAGGTCGGCTTCGCCCAGGCTGTAGCCCGCCAGGATCTGGGCGATCTGCATCACCTGTTCCTGGTAGACGATGACGCCGTAGGTCTCCTTCAGCACCTTCTCCAGCGAGGGATGCAGGTTGTCGACCGGCTTGCGGCCGAACTTGCAGTCGACGAACGTGTCGATGTTGTCCATCGGGCCGGGGCGATAGAGCGAGATCAGCGCGGTGATCTCCTCGATCGAGCTGCAGCGCATCTTGCGCAGGGTGTCGCGCATGCCCTGGCTTTCCAGCTGGAACACGCCGACCGTCTGGCCCGAGGCGAGAAGCTCGTAGGTCTTGGCGTCGTCGAACGGCAACTGGCCCAGGTCGACGACCTCGCCGCGCTTCTTCAGGTGCTTCACCGCCCGGTCCAGCACCGTCAGCGTCTTCAGACCCAGGAAGTCGAACTTCACCAGGCCGGCGCTCTCGACCCATTTCATGTTGAACTGGGTGGCCGGAAGGTCCGAGCGCGGATCCTTGTAGAGCGGGGTCAGCTGGGTCAGGGGCCGGTCGCCGATCACGACGCCGGCGGCGTGGGTCGAGGCGTTGCGGAACAGCCCTTCCAGCTGCAGGGCGACGTCCAGGCAGGCCTTGACGTTGGCGTCCTCGTCCCGCGCCTGCTTCAGGCGCGGTTCGATGTCGATGGCCTGGGCCAGGGTGACCGGGGCGGCCGGGTTGTTGGGCACCATCTTGCAGAGCCGGTCGACCAGGCCCAGCGGCAGCTGCATCACCCGCCCGACGTCACGCAGCACGGCGCGGGCCTGCAGGGAGCCGAAGGTGATGATCTGGGCCACGCGGTCGCGGCCGTACTTCTCCTGCACGTAGGAGATCACCTCTTCCCGCCGCTCCTGGCAGAAGTCGACGTCGAAGTCGGGCATCGACACCCGCTCGGGATTGAGGAAGCGTTCGAACAGCAGCCCGAAGCGCAGCGGGTCGAGGTCGGTGATGGTCAGCACCCAGGCGACCAGCGACCCCGCGCCCGAGCCCCGTCCCGGCCCCACGGGGATGCCGTGCTCCTTTCCCCACTTGATGAAGTCCGACACGATCAGGAAGTAGCCCGGGAAGCCCATCTTGATGATGATGCCGAGCTCGAACCTCAGCCGCTCCCAATACTCCTCTTCCGGCGCGGCCAGTTGCGGCAGCGCCGCCAGGCGCCGGCGCAGGCCCTCCTCGGCCTGGTAGGTCAACTCCTCGGGCTCGTTGCGGCCGTCGCCGGTGGGGAAACTGGGCAGGATCGGGTCGCGCTTGTGCACCATGAAGGCGCAGCGGCGGGCGATGTCGAGGGTGTTGTCGCAGGCCTCGGGCAGGTCGGCGAACAGCTTGCGCATGTCCTCGGCCGGCTTGAACCAGTGCTCGGGCGTCACGCGCCGCCGCTCGTCCTGGCCGACGAACGCGCCGTCGGAGATGCACAGCAGGGCGTCGTGGGCGTCGTACAGGTCGGGCTTGGCGTAATAGACGTCGTTGGTGGCGACCAGCGGCGCGTCGTGCTCGTAGGCCCAATGGACCAACCCCGGCTCGGCGGCGGCCTGGCGCGGCAGGCCGTGGCGCTGCAGCTCGACATAGAAGCGGTCGCCGAACACCCGCTGCATCTCGGCCAGGGCGGCCTCGCCCTCGGCGGTCTTGCCGGCCGCCAGCAGGGCGTCGACCGGGCCGTCCGTGCCGCCCGACAGCAGGATCAGCCCCTCGGCGTGCTCCACGACCTTGGCCCACGGCACCACCGGCTCGGCCATCTCGCCACTCTCGAGATAGGCCAGGGACGACAGTTCCGAGAGGTTCAGATAGCCCCGCTCGTTCTGGACCAGCAGGGTGATGGTCGGCGTGCGGGCCCAGCGCTCGGTCGGCCCGGCGCCGACCCCGGACACCGCCAGGGCGCAGCCGATGATCGGCTGGACGCCGTAGTCCTTGGAATAGACGGAATATTCGAGCGCGCCGAACAGGTTGTTGCGGTCGACCAGTCCCGCCGCCGGCATGCCGGCCGCCGCGGCCAGGCCGGGGATCTTGTCGGCCTTGATCGCGCCTTCCAACAGCGAATAGGCCGAGCGCACGCGAAGGTGGACGAAACCCTGGCCTTCACTGCCCGACATCACCGCACCTCATCGCTACACGACTCAGGCCACCAACTGGGCGACCTGACACATCATCCAGACGAAGCTGACGACAGATACAAGAGCCAAAGACTCACGCGCGATACGGACCATGGGAACCCTCCTGCGGTCGTTGCTTGTTTGTTCTATATTCTACTTTTGTTCCGCCCCGCAAGAGACCCTTGTTCGATTGCGCGCTTTTTTGTCGCGTGGCCTGCGCGAATGGGCCGCGGCCCCGATTTCCGGTGGATTCGGGACGCGGATCGGCTCAGATCGCCCCATGCGCCTGATCATCGACACCGACACCGCCGGGGACGACGTGTTCTCCCTGATGCTCGCCCTGCGCCGCCCCGGCGTGACGGTCGAGGCCATCACCATCGCCCACGGCAATGTCGGCTTCGCGCAGCACGCCGAAAACGCCCTGGCCACCGTGGAAGCCTGCGGACGGGCCGGCGAGGTTCCGGTCTATCTGGGCGCCCAGCGGCCGTTCACCCGCGCGCCCCTGGACGCGGCCTATGTGTTCGGGGCCGACGGCATGAGCGACAGCGGTTTTCCCAGGGCCGCCCAGCGCCCCTCCCCGGGCCACGCGGCCGACGAGATCGTGCGGCGGGTGATGGACGCGCCCGGCCAGATCACCCTGATCGCCCAGGCCGCCCTGACCAACATCGCCCTGGCCTATCTGCGCGAGCCGCGCATCGCCCAGGCCGTCAAGCATCTGTGGATCATGGGCGGAACCGACAACGGCGTCGGCAACGTCACGCCGGCGGCCGAGTACAATTTCTATGTCGATCCGGAAGCGGCCAAGATCGTGATCAACGCCGGCTTCCCGACCAGCATCGTCACCTGGACCGAGACGCTGCGGGACGGGCTGTTGAGCCTGGAGCAGCTGGCGGCCCTGGAAGCCCTGGGCACGCCGCGCGCGGCGTTCTTCACTAAGATCAATCGGACCTCCCTGGCCTTCGCCCAGGAGACGCAGGGCCTGGACGGCAGCCTGCATCCCGACGCCCTGACCTGCGCCGCGGCGCTGGACGAGGGCCTGATCCTGGCTTCGGAAATGGCCGTGGTCGACGTCGAGACGATGGGCGAACTGACCCGCGGCTATCTGAGCGTCTCGCACGCCATCCTGCCCGACATCGAGGTGGCCGATCCGGCCCTGAAGCGCCGGCCGCCCAACACCCGGGTGATCAAGAAGATCGACCAGGCCGGCTTCTACGCGGCGATGCGCGACGCCCTGCTCTAGAAGCTCTGCGCCACCAGATGCCCGTCCTTCAGGGCGAAGACCCGGTCCATGTAGCGGGCCAGCTCCATGTTGTGGGTGGCGATCAGGGCCGCCACGCCGCGCTGGCGGGCCTGCTCGTACAGGGCCTGGAACACCGCCGCCGAATTGGCCGGGTCGAGGTTGCCGGTCGGCTCGTCGGCCAGCAGCAGCTTGGGGTGGTTGGCCAGGGCGCGGGCGATGGCCACGCGCTGCTGCTCGCCGCCCGACATCTGGCCCGGCTGGTGCTCGACGCGCGCGGCCAGACCCAACTGCTCAAGCATCACCTTGGCCGCCTCGCGCGCCTCGCCCCGCCCCCGGCCGGCGATCATGGCCGGCATGGCCACGTTGTCGAGCGCGCTGAACTCGGGCAGCAGGTGGTGGAACTGGTAGACGAAACCGACGGTGGACAGCCGCACCTTGGTGCGCTGGCGCTCGGACAGTTTGGAGCAGTCGCGGCCGTCCAGGGCGATGATCCCCGCATTGGGCTTTTCCAGCAGGCCGGCGGCGTGCAGCAGCGACGACTTGCCCGAGCCGGACGGACCGATCAGCCCGACCACCTCGCCGGGATAGACGTCCAGGTCGACGCCGCGCAGGACGTTCAGGGTGCCGGCCTCGGTGACATAGGTGCGCTCGACGCCGCGCAGGGCCAGGACGGGGCTACTCATAGCGAAGGGCCTCGACCGGATCGAGCCGCGAGGCGCGGATGGCGGGCGGCAGGGTGGCCAGGATGCTCATGGCCGTCGAGATGCCGACGATGCCGGCGACCTCGGTCCAGTCGATCTTGGCCGGGATGTGGGCCAGGAAGTAGATGTCGGCGCTGAACACCGCCGTGCCCGTCACCCACTCCACGAAGTTCTGGATCGCGGTGATGTTGGCGCAGAACAGCACGCCCAGCAGCAGTCCCGCCAGGGTGCCCGACAGGCCGATCGAGGCGCCGGCCATGACGAAGATTCGCAGGATCGCGCTCTGGCTGGCGCCCATGGTCCGCAGGATGGCGATGTCGCGGCCCTTGTTCTTCACCAGCATGACCAGGGCCGAGATGATGTTCAGGGTGGCGATGGCGACGATGAAGAACAGGATCAGCCGCATCACCTTGCGCTCGACCTGCAGGGCGTTGAAGTAGCTGGCGTTCTTGTCCATCCAGTCCTGGACGAAGGCGCCCGGGCCGCTGGCCTGCTCGATGATCGGCTTGATCTCCTTGGCCTTGTCGGGATCGGCGACCTTGATCTCCACATAGTCGATCGAGGTGTCGCGGCCGAAGAACAGCTGGGCCTGGGGCAGCGCCATGTAGACGAAGCTCTCGTCGAACTGGCTCATGCCGACGCTGAAGATGCCGCCGACCGTGTAGTCCTTCTCGCGCGTCGAGGTCCCGAACGCCGTGGCCGGGCCGGAGGGCGAGATCAGGGTGATGGCGTCGCCGACCGAGATGCCCAGGTTGCGGGCCATGCGGTCGCCGATCAGCACCATGTCGCCGCCGTACTCGCCCTCGCCGAACCCGTCCAGGGATCCGCGCTTGATGTTGGACGAGATCATCTTCATGCCGCGCAGGTCGGCGGGCGTGACCCCCCGCACGATGGCGCCCGACACCTGGCTGGGTCCGATGACCATGGCCTGGGCCTCGACCATCGGCGCGGCCTGGGTGACGCCGCGCACCGCCTTGATGCGGGTGATGACGCCGTCGCGGTCGGGGCCGTTCAGCAGCGGGCCCTGGGCGTAGACGTGGCCGTTGAAGCCCAGCAGCCGACCCAGCAGCTCGGCGCGGAAGCCGTTCATCACGCTCATCACGGTGATCAGGGCGAAGACCGCCAGCATCACCGCCGCGAACGAGATGATCGCGATCAGCGCCACGCCGCCGTTCTTGCGCTTGTTGCGCAGGTACCGCCAGGCGACGGTGCGCTCCCAGGTTCCGAACGGACCCGCGCCGAGGGCCATCAGGCGGCCTTGGCGCTGAGTTGAGCCAGGATCGAGTCCAGCGAGGCGCTGTGGCGTTCGCCGGTCTTGCGGTTCTTGAGTTCGACTACGCCCTCGGCGATCCCCTTGGGGCCGACGATCAGCTGCCAGGGCACGCCGATCAGGTCCATGGTCGCGAACTTGGCGCCGCCGCGGGCGTCGGTGTCGTCATAGAGCGGGTCGCGGCCGGCGGCCTTGAGCGCCTTGTAGGCGGTCTCGCAGGCCGCGTCGCAGGCGGCGTCGCCCTGACGCATGTTGATGACGCCGACGCCGAACGGGGCCACGGCCTCGGGCCAGATGATGCCGCCCTCGTCGTGGCTGGCCTCGATGATCGCGCCCAGCAGGCGCGAGACGCCGACGCCGTAGCTGCCCATCTGCACCGGCACGTCCTTGCCGTCCGGCCCGGTGACCAGGGCCTTCATCGGCTCGGAATACTTGGTCCCGAACGAGAAGATGTGGCCCACCTCGATGCCGCGGGCCGACAGACGGTCGCCCTCGGGGATGGCGGCGAAGGCCGCCTCGTCGTGCATCTCCTCGGTGGCGGCGTAGAGCGCGGTGCGCTGGTTCACCAGCGGCTGCAGGTCGCCGTACCAGTCGACGTCCGGGCCGGGCGCGGCCATCTCGACCAGGTCCTTGTGGCAGAAGACGGCGCTTTCGCCGGTGTCGGCCAGGACGATGAATTCATGGGAAAGGTCGCCGCCGATCGGGCCGGTGTCGGCGCGCATCGGCACGGCCTTCAGGCCCATGCGCGAGAACAGGTTCAGATAGGCCACGAACATGCGGTTATAGGCCTTGCGCGCGCCGTCGGCGTCGAGGTCGAAGCTGTAGGCGTCCTTCATCAGGAATTCGCGGCCGCGCATCACCCCGAAGCGCGGGCGGCGCTCGTCGCGGAACTTCCACTGCACGTGGTAGAGGTTCTTGGGAAGGTCCTTGTAGCTCTTCACATAGGCCCGGAAGATCTCGGTGATCATTTCCTCGTTGGTGGGGCCGTAAAGCAGCTCGCGCTCGTGACGATCGGTGATGCGCAGCATCTCGGGGCCGTAGGCGTCGTAGCGGCCCGACTCGCGCCACAGGTCGGCCAGTTGCAGGGTCGGCATCAAAAGCTCGATGGCCCCGGCCCGGTCCATTTCCTCGCGGACGATCTGCTCGACCTTGTTGAGCACCTTCAGGCCCAGCGGCAGCCAGGCATAGATGCCCGCCGCCTCCTGGCGGATCATGCCCGCGCGCAGCATCAACTGGTGCGAGACGATCTGGGCGTCGGAGGGGGCTTCTTTGAGAACGGGCAGGAAATAGCGCGACAGGCGCATGGACGAGACGTCTCCGGGGGAATTCGAGGCGTTGAGATAGCCGCTTGGGCCTCAGCTTGGCAACGCGCGCGGCGAAAAGATGGCTGCAAACGAAAAGAAGGCCGCGCGGTCCTCGCGCGGCCTTTCAAGTCATCGTCGGGGAAGACGCCACAGAGCAAGGTCGGAAAACCCGGCCTCGTGAGTCTGAGACTAGACCTCCGAACAGTTGTTCGGGGCGCCCGATTGCGCCTGGCCTGACCACTTGGCGAACTTCGCCCATGAAATGGGCGAACGCCGGCAAATCCATCGCCGCGCGCCCAAGGCTTGGGCGCCATTCCTGTGATTAATAGGTGGCGGGCAGCGCCGGCAGGTCGATCAGGTGGAAATGGATGGTCAGCAGCAGGCCGGCCATCACCAGGGCCGAAACCCAGGTGGTGGTGAAGAACTTGCGCTTCAGGTTCGGATTGACCGGCGCCCCGGGATCCGCACCCGGCGGCGGCTCGATCCCCATCTCCTTGAAGGTGCGATTGCCCAGCGGCAGCACGGCGAACAGCGTGGTCCACCAGATGGTCAGGTAGACGGCGATGCAGGTGACGGGACCCATCAGTGAGCGTCCTTGGGGGTTTCCATGAGCTCGACCAGCATGCCGCCCATGTCCTTGGGGTGAACGAAGATGATCAGCGTGCCATGGGCGCCGATGCGCGGCTCGCCCAGCACGGTGGCGCCCTTGGCGACCAGGCTGTCGCGGGCCTCGTAGATGTTCTCGACCTCGAAGCAGATGTGGTGCTGGCCGCCCTTGGGGTTCTTGGCCAGGAAACCATGGATCGGCGAGGCCTCGCCATAGGGCTCGATCAGCTCGATCTGGCTGTTGGGCAGGTTGACAAAACAGACCCAGACGCCCTGCTCCGGCATGGCCCACTTGTCGGTGTGCGAGGTCGCGCCCAGCAGGTCGCGGTACATCTTCAGCGACTCGTCGATGGAGGGCGTGGCGACGCCGACGTGATTGAGCTTGCCGATCATCCGTTTCGTGTCCTGCGGGGCGAAGGCGTGAGCGCGCCTCTCTCGTCGCTTTTCGAGGATATAGACGACTTCATGGACCCGCGGCGAGGCGTTTCAATGGCGGAACGCTTCGCCCTGGCGATCAATCCGCTCAGGCCGGCCGGCGAAGCCACCAATATCGCGCGGGAAACATCTCGACCAGGAACAGCCCGGCGATGAAGCCGCCGACATGGCATTCCCAGGCGATCATCAATCCGCCCTCCCCCGACGCCATGCCCAGGCCGAAGCCGATGGCGACCAGCACCAGGTTCATGACGACGAAGGACCAGGTCTGCTTGCCGACCTGACGGGAGAGGATCGGCGTCAGGCCGCCATCCGGCGTCAGCCGCGCCACAGCGCCCCACAGGCCGCAGATCGCCCCCGAGGCCCCGACGGCCGAGATCTCGCCGCTCCAGTGCAGGACGAGGAACAGCAGCGCCCCGGCCAGGCCGCAGATCAGGAAGAAGGCCCAGAACAGCAGGCCGCCCTTCAGGTCCCGGCCCAGGCGCACGGCGATGGCCGGACCCAGGCTGACCAGGGCGCTGGTGTTCATCACGATGTGCAGCAGTCCCGCGTGCAGGAAGATGTGGGTCAGCGGAGTCCACCAGAACCCCTGCCTGAAATACGGCGGGTAAAGCGCGCCCAGGGCGAGCATCGTCTCGTCCCAGCCCTGCATCTTGCCCAGCAGCTGGAACCCGGAAACGATCCAGAGGACCAGCGCGAGCGCGCCCAGCGCCCAGGCTTCGCCGGCCATCAGACGCAGGGTCTGCCGCCAGCGGGGCTCGGGCTCAGGCTCGGGCGCGATCGGCTGGACTATTCGAGCCGACGGAGGGGTCTCGTCCACGACGCGCTAGATCCGCAAAACCGTGGTCTCGACCACGGGCTTGCGCTCCCAGATGCGGAAGGCGGCCTTCTTCACGGCCTTGGACAGCGCGCTCTCGATGGCCTCGTCGATCTCGCACTGGTCGCCGCTCAGGCGCTTGAAGGCGGTTTCGGCCTCCTCCGCCAGGTCGTCCAGGGCATCGTCCAGCGGGTACTCGGCGTCGCCCGCCAGGCCAAGGCCCCGGACCTGGGGACCGGAGACGATACGGTTGCGGCCATCCAGCACGACCGACACGGCCAGCATGCCGTTGAACGCCGCGTGGCGTCGCTCGCGCAGGGCCTCGCCGTTCTCGGGCGTCACCACTCCGCCGTCGACATAGAGGCGGCCCGACGGGACCTCGTCGATGATCTGCGGGTGGCCGGGCGCCAGCAGCACCATGTCGCCGTTGCGCGGGCTGACCGCGTGCGGCACCTGCAGGTCCTTGGCGAAGGCCGCGTGCTCGATCAGGTGGCGGCGCTCGCCGTGGGTCGGCACCGCGATCGTGGGCCGCGCCCACTGGTACATCTGCTTGAGCTCGTCGCGGCACGGGTGGCCGCTGACGTGGATGCCGGGGGTGTCGCGCTCGGTGTGCAGGCGCACGCCGCGGTCGGCCAGCTTGTTCTGCAGGTTGCGGATCGGGATCTCGTTGCCCGGGATCACCCGCGAAGAGAAGATCACGTGGTCGCCCTGCGAGAGCTTGACGTGAGGATGGGTGCCCTCGGCGATCCGGGCCAGGGCCGCGCGAGCCTCGCCCTGGCTGCCGGTGCACAGGAACAGCACCTCGTTCTCGGGCAGGTACTTGGCCTGGTCGTCGGTGACGAAGGGCTCCAGGCCCTCCAGCAGGCCGACATGGCGGGCCGCCGCGCTCATCCGGTGCATCGAGCGGCCGGCCAGGCAGACCTTGCGGCCGGCGGCCTGGGCGGCGCGGATCACGGTGTCCATGCGGGCCACGTTCGAGGCGAAGCAGGCCACGGCGATCTTGCCGGTCAGGCCCTTGATCAGCTTGTTCATCGCCGCGCGCACCCCGGCTTCGGAGCCGGCCTCGCCATCGACGAAGACGTTGGTGCTGTCGCAGACCATGGCCAGCACGCCCTCGTCGCCCAGCTTGCGGATGGCGTCGATGTCGGTGGGGCCGCCCAGCTGGGGATCGGGATCGATCTTCCAGTCGCCGGTGTGCAGGATCGTGCCCAACGGGGTCTTGATCGCCAGGCCGTTCGGCTCGGGGATCGAGTGGGTCAGGGTGACCATTTCCAGGTGGAATGGTCCCAGGTCGAAGCTGCCGCTCAGCGGGATCTCGGTGATCGGCACCTCGCCCAGCAGGCCGGCGTCGCGCAGCTTTTCACGCAGCAGGAAGGCGGTGAACGGCGTGGCGAACACCGGCGCCTTCAGGCGCGGCCACAGCCAGTGCACGGCGCCCAGGTGGTCCTCGTGGGCGTGTGTCAGGACGATGCCAAGGATGTCGTCCTTGTAGGCCTCGATGAATTCGGGGTCGGGCAGGATGATCTCGACCCCGGGCGTCGTCTGGTCGCCGAAGGTCACGCCCAGGTCGACGACGATCCATTTGCGGTCGTCGGCCGGGCCGAAGCCGTAAAGATTGAAGTTCATGCCGATCTCGTTCGACCCGCCCAGGGGCAGGAAGACGAGTTCGTCCTTGGGGGAAGGCTTGTCGGTATATTTGGTCATTAGGTCTCTAGATGGGTGTTACGGCGATGAATTTCGAGGAGACCACGGATGGTCAGATCTGAATCGAAGTGATCGATGCTGTCGGTGGCGCCCTCGAACAGCGAGGCGACGCCACCGGTGGCGACCACGGTCATGGGTTCGGCGCGTTCGGCCTTGATGCGGGCCACCAGGCCCTCGATCAGCGAGATATAACCCCAGAACACGCCCGACTGCATGGCGCTGACGGTGTCGGTCCCGACCACGCGGTTGCCGGCCGGGCGCTGGATGGCGATGCGCGGCAGCTTGGCGGCGGCCTCGTGCAGGGCCTGCATGGACAGGTTGATGCCCGGCGCGATGATGCCGCCCTCGAACGCCCCGTCCGCGCCGACGATGTCGAAGGTGGTGGCGGTGCCGCTGTCGATGACGATCAGCGGGCCGGGATAGACCATGTGCGCGCCCACGGCGTTGACCAGGCGGTCGGCCCCCGCCTCGGACGGCTTGTCGATCCGCACGTCCACGCCCAGCCTGGCGTTCTCGCCGATCACCAGCGGTTCGACGTTGAAATAGCGGCGCGACAGGTTGCGCAGGTTGAAGATCGACTGCGGCACGACGCTGGAGATGATCACCGAGTCGATGGCGCGGAAGCCCAGGCCCTGCATCGACAGCAGTTGCGACAGCCAGACCACGTATTCATCGGCCGTGCGCGTGCTCTCGGTGGCGGCGCGCCACTGGGCGATCCAGGTCTCGCCGTCGTGGATGGCGAACATGGTGTTGGTGTTGCCCTGTTCGATGGCCAGCAGCATCAGGAGGCCTCTCCGAAAAAGACGTCGCCGGCGGTGACCCGCCGCAGACGGCCGTCAGCCAGACGAAGACGCAGCGCGCCGTCGCCGTCCAGCCCTTCCGCGATCCCCTCCAGGGTTTCCAACCCCAGGCGGGCGACGCAACGCTCGCCCAGGCCGTGGGCGCGCGCCGTCCAGGCGTCGGCGATGGCGGGGAAGCCCAACCGCAGCCAGACGTCCTGCCAACGGGCGAAGGCGGCGGCCAGGACCTCGATCGCCTCCACCGGCGTCGGCGGGGTGACCAGGTAGGTGGTCAGGGCGGTGGCGGGCCGTTCACTGTCGATCGGCTTGCGGGCCAGGTTCACCCCCACCCCGACGGCGATCCACAGGCCGCCGGTCGAGCGGGCTCCCGATTCCACCAGGACGCCGCTGACCTTCAACCCGCCGAGCAGCGGATCGTTGGGCCATTTGAGGCTGACCAGGTGGGCGGGCACGTAGGCGGCCAGCAGGTCGGCCACGGCCAGGGCGGCGACGAACGACACCTGGGCGGCCTCCGCCGGCGGCTTGTCGGTGTTGAACAGCAGGGTGGCGGCGAGGTTGCCGGCCCCGGTCTCCCAGGCGCGGCCGCGCCGGCCCCGACCCGCGGTCTGACGCAGGCCGACGATCCAGACTGGGCCCGCCTCCCCCGCTTCCGCGCGGCGACGAGCCTCGGCGTTGGTCGAGTCGATCTCGTCCAGGACGACGACGGGCGGGACTTCGAAGGTCGAGGTCGGGCCCGTCACGTCACGCGTGGCCAAAGGCCGCCGCGGCGGCCCTGGCTGCGGGGTCGAGCCAGATCAGCGCGACCAGCACGACCGGGAACGAGAAGGCGGCGGCCACGAAGCCAACCGCACGGGCGATCGGTTGCGGCTTGTCCACGGCGCCTTCGGCGGCGTCGAACCACATCGTCTTGATCAGGCGCAGATAGTAGAACGCCGCGACCACGCTGCCGACCAGGCCCAGCACCGCCGCCCATTGCAGCAGCACGTCGCCCGAGCCCATGGCCGCGCCGAAGACGTAGAACTTGGCCCAGAACCCCGAGAACGGCGGCATGCCCAGGGCCGACAGCGAGAACGCGGTCATGGCCACGGCCAGCCCCGGACGGTGCTTCACCAGGCCGGCCATGTCCTGGATGGTCTCCATCGGCTTGCCGTCGCGCGACAGGGCCTGGAGGCAGGCGAAGAAGCCGGTGACGTCGACCATGTACAGGGTCATGAACAGCAGCATCGAATGCAGGCCGGTCTCACCGCCGGTCGCCACGCCCAGCAGGGCGTAGCCGACATTGGCGATCGAGCTGTAGGCCCACAGCCGCTTGAGATTGTTCTGGGCCAGGCCGGCGAAGGCGCCGACGAAGACCGAGGCCAGGGCGGTGATGACCAGGATCTGGCGCCACTGGGCCACCGAGTCCGGGAAGGCGTCGCCCAGCACGCGAGCGAACATCATCATGGCGGCCAGCTTGGGCGCGGCGGCGAAGAAGCCGACGACCGGGGTCGGGGCGCCTTCATAGACGTCCGGCGTCCACATGTGGAACGGCGCGGCCGAGACCTTGAACGCCAGGCCGCAGAGCAGGAACACCAGGCCGAACAGCAGGCCCACGCCGTGCCCGCCATGAGCCATGGCGGCGATGTCTTCGAAGCGGGTCGAGCCGGCGAAGCCGTAGATCAGCGAGGCGCCGTACAGCAGCAGGCCCGACGACAGCGCGCCCAGCACGAAATACTTCAGGCCCGCTTCCGACGACTTGGCGTCGTCGCGGCGGAAGGCGGCCAGGACGTACAGCGCCAGCGACTGCAGCTCGACGCCGACATAGAGGCTGATCAGGTCGCCGGCCGAGGCGGTGACGCCCATGCCCAGCGCCGACAGGATCACCAGCACGGCGTATTCGAACTTCTGGTCGCCGCGGGCGGCCAGCCAGCGGTCGCCCAGCACGATGGCCAGGGCGCTGAAGCCGTAGATCGCGACCTTGGCGTAGGTGGCGGCGGCGTCGGCGGCGTAGACCCCATTGAAGGCGTGGCCGTGCGGACCGATCACGGCGGCCACGGCCGCGCCCAGCAGGGCCAGGACGGCCGCGCCGGTGAACAACGGGGTGACCTTGCCGTGGAACGCGCCCCAGACCAGCAGCACCAGGGCCGAGGCCCCGAGGACGACTTCGGGAAGAACGAGGGAGAAGTTGGCGGCGAACGTCATGGGGTCCCTCACCCGCCCACGGCGGCGCGCCAGGCGCCGACGAGCCCGTCGACGGACGACGCGGTCAGGTTGAAGATGAGATTGGGATAAACGCCGAGCACCAGGGTGCCGATGATCAGCGGGGCGAAGATCAGGATCTCGCGCTTGTCGAGGTCGGTGATGGTCTTGAGCTCGGGATTGACGATCTCGCCGAACATCACCCGGCGGTAAAGGTTCAGCGCGTAGACGGCCGACAGGATCACGCCCGTGGTGGCCACCAGCGCCGTCCAGGTCGAGGCCTTGTAGACCCCGGTCATGGTGAGGATTTCGCCGACGAAGCCCGAGGTGCCCGGCAGGCCGACATTGCCCATGGTGAACAGCATGAACACCGCCGCGTACCAGGGCATGCGGTTGGTGAGACCGCCGTAGAAGGCGATCTCGCGGGTGTGCATGCGGTCATAGACCACGCCGACGCAGAGGAAGAGCGCGCCCGAGATCAGGCCGTGGCTCAGCATCTGGAAGATCGCGCCCTGCTCGCCCTGGGCGTTGCCCGAGAAGATGCCCATGGTCACGAAGCCCATGTGGGCCACCGAGGAATAGGCGATCAGCTTCTTGATGTCGGTCTGACGGAAGGCGACCAGCGAGGTGTAGACGATGGCGATCGCCGACATCGCGAACACCAGGGGCTGGAACAGCTCCGACGCGTGGGGGAACATCGGCAGGCTGAAGCGCAGGAAGCCGTAGCCGCCCATCTTCAGCAGGATGCCCGCCAGGATCACCGAACCGGCCGTCGGGGCCTCGACGTGGGCGTCGGGCAACCAGGTGTGGACCGGCCACATCGGCATCTTGACCGCGAAGCTGGCGAAGAAGGCCAGCCACAGCCAGGTCTGCAGCCACGGGGCGAACTTGAAGCTCATCAGCGCCGGGATCGACGAGGTGTGGGCGATGGCGATCATCGACAGGATGGCCGCCAGCATCAGCACCGAGCCGAGCAGCGTGTAGAGGAAGAACTTGTAGGCCGCGTAGACCCGGCGCTTGCCGCCCCAGATGCCGATGATCAGGAACATCGGAACCAGGCCGCCCTCGAAGAAGAGGTAGAACAGGATCAGGTCCAGGGCGCAGAACACCCCGACCACCAGGGTCTCCAGGACCAGGAAGCAGATCAGGTACTCGACCACGCGCTTATCCACCGACTTCCAGCCGGCGATGATGCAGATCGGCAGCAGGAAGGTGGTCAGCAGGACGAACAGGATCGAGATGCCGTCCACGCCCATGCGGTAGTGCAGGCCCGCGAACCAGTTGAGGTCTTCCACGAACTGGAAGCCCGGGTTCTTGGCGTCGAACTGGGCGACCAGCACGACCGACAGGGCGAAGGTGACCAGGGTGGTCGCCAGGGCGATCCACTTGGCCAGGGTGTCCGTCCTGGCGTTGTCGCCGTGCAGGGCGCGCGCGCCCAGCAGCAGGACCACGCCGACGAGCGGGGCGAAGGTGGTGAGGCTCAGCAGGCCGGTCATCGATCCGTCCTCAACGGAATGCGTAAAGGGCGAACGTCAGCAGGCCGGCGACGCCGAGCAGCATGACGAAGGCGTAGTGGTACAGGTAGCCGGACTGCAGCTTGCCGGTCCGGCGGCCGACTTCGTAGCTGACGGCGCTGACGCCGTCCGGTCCGAAGCCGTCGATCAGCTTCTGGTCGCCGCCCTTCCAGAACAGGTCGCCGAGGAACTTGGCCGCGCGCACGAAGGTCGCCTGGTACAGCTCGTCGAAGAACCACTTGTTGTAGAAGAACACGTACAGCGGGCCGTTGCGGGCCGCCAGGGCGGCGCCCAGGCGTTCGTTGCCCTTGATCAGATAGACCCAGACGGCGATCGCCAGGCCGAGGATCGAGGCCACCAGCGGGCTCCATTTCACCCACTCGTCCACTTCGTGGGCCTCGTGCAGCACGTGGTTGGTCGGGGCGTTGAAGATCGCGCCGCGCCAGAACTCCTGCTGGTGGTGACCGACGAAGAAGTCGGTGAACACGATGCCGGCGAAGATCGCGCCGATCGACAGCACGATCAGCGGGAACAGCATCACGAACGGGCTCTCGTGCGGCTTGTGGTCATGGCCGTGGCCATGGTCGTCGTGCGCGTGATCGTCCGGAAGCGGCTCGTCATGGGTTTCGGCGTGGGCGTGATCGTCGTGGCCATGGGCGGCGTGCGCGTCATGCCCGTGATCGGCGGCGTGATGGTCGTCGTGACCCCAGCGGGCCTTGCCGTTGAAGGTGAAGAAGGCCAGGCGCCAGGAGTAGAACGAGGTCAGGCCGGCCACCAGGACGCCGATCACCCAGGCGAACATCGCGATGCCGTTGTGCGTGCCCGCGGCGTAGGCCGCCTCGATGATGGTGTCTTTCGAGTAGAAGCCCGCGAAGCCCAGGTGCAGGGGCGGCAGGCCCAGGCCGGTTATGGCGATGGTGCCGATGGTCATGGCGCCGAAGGTCACCGGCAGCAGCTTGGCCAGAGCGCCGTACTTCCGCATGTCCTGCTCGTGGTGCATGCCGTGGATCACCGAACCGGCGCCCAGGAACAGCAGCGCCTTGAAGAAGGCGTGGGTGAACAGGTGGAACATCGCCGCCTGGTAGGCGCCGACGCCGGCCGCGAAGAACATGTAGCCCAGCTGCGAACAGGTCGAATAGGCGATGACCCGCTTGATGTCGTTCTGGGTCAGGCCGACCGTGGCGGCGAACAGGGCCGTGATCGCGCCGATCACCGTGACGATGTTCTTGGCGACGGGCGCGTATTCGAACATCGGCGACAGCAGGCACAGCATGTAGACGCCGGCGGTGACCATGGTCGCCGCGTGGATCAGGGCCGAGACCGGGGTCGGGCCTTCCATGGCGTCCGGCAGCCAGGTGTGCAGGAAGAACTGCGCCGACTTGCCCATCGCACCGATGAACAGCAGGAAGCAGGCGATGTCGACCAGCGGGAAGGTGTGGCCGGCGAACTGCCAGGTGCGCGCCGCGCCCGAGGCGATCTGCGGGAAGATCTCTGCGAACTGGATCGAACCGAACGCCCAGTAGGTGGTCATGATCCCCAGGGCGAAGCCGAAGTCGCCCACGCGGTTGACGACGAAGGCCTTGATCGCCGCGGCGCTGGCGGTCGACTTCTTGAACCAGAAGCCGATCAGCAGGTACGAGGCCAGGCCCACCCCTTCCCAGCCGAAGAACAGCTGCATGAAGTCGGCGGCGGTGACCAGGGCCAGCATGGCGAAGGTGAACAGCGACAGGTACGCGAAGAACCGCGGCTTGCTGTCGTCCTCGGCCATGTAGCCCCAGGAATAGATGTGCACGAGGGCCGAGACCGTCGTCACCACGATCAGCATCACGCAGGACAGGGCGTCGATGCGGACCGACCAGTTGGAGACGAAGTTCCCCACGTGGATGAAGGGCAGCAGGTCGACCGTAAAGGCCTCCATGTGCCCCCAGGTCCACTGGCTGAACGTGTACCAGCCCAGGGCGCAGCTGAGGATGAGCGCGCCCGTGGTGACCGCCTGCGAGGCGACATTGCCGATGCGGCGGCCGAACAGGCCGGCGATGATCGCGGCGACCAGCGGCGCGAGGACGAGGATGGTGACGAGAGTCTGCACTGCGATCAGCCCTTCATCACGCTGGCGTCGTCGACGGCGATGTCGCCGCGGTTACGGAAGAACGTCACCAGGATGGCCAGGCCGACGGCCGCTTCGGCCGCGGCGACGGTCAGCACGAACATGGCGAAGATCTGCCCCGTCACGTCGTGCAGGAAGACCGAGAAGGCCACCAGGTTGATGTTCACCGCCAGCAGGATCAGCTCGATCGACATCAGGATGACGATGATGTTCTTGCGATTCACGAAGATGCCGAAGACGCCGATCGTGAACAGGATGGCGGCGACGACGAGATAGTGAGACAGGCCGATCATTCGCTGATCCCCTCGCCCGGCTTGATCTGCACGATTTCCATCCCGGTCTTTGGCGTGCGGGCGATCTGCTTGCCGATGTCCTGGCGCTTGACGCCCGGCTTGTGGCGCAGGGTCAGGACGATGGCGCCGATCATGGCGACCAGCAGCACCAGGCCCGCCAGTTGGAAGAAGAAGATGTAGTCGGTGTAGAGCACCCGGCCGATCGCCTCGGTGTTCGGCACGCCGAGCGGCGAGGCCATCGGGGCGGCGTTCTTGCCGGCCGCGCCGTTGGCGGCCACCGTCGCGGCGACGAAGATCATCTCCAGCGTCAGGATCCCCCCGACCAGGCCGCCGATCGGCAGGTACTGGGCGAAGCCCTGCCGCAGCTCGGCGAAGTCCACGTCGAGCATCATCACGACGAACAGGAACAGCACCGCGACCGCGCCGACGTAGACGACGATCAGCAGCATCGCCAGGAACTCCGCGCCCATCAGGACGAAGAGGCCCGCGGCCGAGAAGAAGGCGGTGATCAGGAAGAGCACCGAGTGCACGGGGTTCTTGGCCGAGACGACGAGAAGACCCGCCACCACGGTCGCTACCGCGAGCAAATAGAAAGCTATCGCCGGCAAGGCCATCGGCCCAGGTGCTCCCTCAGAAAACCACAAAACACGACGGATCGGGGGATCGGTCGCCTAACCCTCGGAATCGCGCCCCGTCCTTTAGCGGTAGGGCGCGTCCAACTCCAGATTCTTCGCGATCAGCCGCTCCCAACGGTCGCCGTTGTCGAGCAGCTTTTCCTTGTCGTAGTAGAGTTCCTCGCGCGTCTCGACGGCGAACTCGATGTTCGGCCCCTCGACGATGGCGTCCACCGGGCAGGCCTCCTGGCACAGGCCGCAATAGATGCACTTGACCATGTCGATGTCGTAGCGGGTCGTGCGGCGGCTGCCGTCGTCGCGCGGCTCGGCCTCGATGGTGATGGCCTGGGCCGGGCAGATGGCCTCGCACAGCTTGCAGGCGATGCAGCGCTCCTCGCCCGACGGATAGCGTCGCAGGGCGTGCTCGCCGCGGAAACGGGGCGACTGCGGGCCGCGCTCGTTCGGATAGATCACCGTCTTCTTGGGCGCGAGCATGTACTTCATGCCCAGGCCGAAGGCGCCCGCGAAGTCGAGCAGGGCCACGCCCTTGACCGCCTGTGTGATGCGCTGGAACACCAGAGCTCTCCTAACACTTCTCTTTTGGGAGGGGACGAACGTCCCTGCCCGCTTCGATCTGTTCCCGGCGAATGGACTGCCGGATCACGCATTCCTTGGCCTTGGCGTCCGCCTGCCGGCGCGCCTCGACCTGTTCGTCCAGGGAGCCCGTCCGCGGCGGCGGGAGGCCGCGCGGATGCTCCCATGAGGCGCAGCCGGACAGGGCGATCATGGCGATCAATCCGGTCCAGCGCGCCGGCCGCGTCATTTTCCGCCCTGCGGAATGACGCAGCTGTAGTTCGCAAGCTGGGTGGGGTCGCCCCCGTCCTGCTTGGCTTCGATCTTGCCGCCGTCGGCGGCGCATCTCTCGCTGTCGCGGCGCAGCTGGTCGTAGCTGGCCGTGCCGCGCCCCAGCGAATAGGACGCCTTGGCCGGGGCGGCACCGTTGGTCGCGCAGCCGGCCAGGGCCAAGACAAGGCCGGCGAGCGCCAGGGATGTCATCCTGGCGATCACGCCTGCAGTCCGAACACGCGCCAGGCCGACACCAGCATCACCAGCACCAGCGACATCGGCAGGAACACCTTCCAGCCCAGGCGCATCAGCTGGTCGTAGCGGTAGCGGGGCACGATGGCCTTGGCCATGGCGATCATGAAGAACCAGAAGACGATCTTGGCGAAGAACACCACGGCCAGGAACAGATTGGCCCAGAAGGTCGGCCAGGCGTCCAGGAAACCGGTCGGGAAACCGGGGTTCCAGCCGCCGAAGAACAGGACGCTGATCATCGCGCACATCAGGACGATGTTCGAATATTCGGCGACCATGAACAGCAGGTACGGGGTCGAGCTGTACTCGACCTGATAGCCGGCCACGAGTTCGGATTCGGCTTCCGGCAGGTCGAACGGCGGGCGGTTGGTCTCGGCCAGGGCCGAGATGAAGAACATGCCCATGGCGATCACCATCACCGGCATCAGGATGATGTTCTTCAGGCCGGCGCCGCCGAACACGTTCCAGTTCCAGATCCAGCCGGACTGCTGCGAGACGATCGAGGTCAGGTTCATGGTGCCGGCCAGCAGGATCACCGTGATGATGATCAGGCCGATCGACACTTCGTACGACACCATCTGCGCGGCCGAACGCAGCGCGCCCAGGAACGGGTACTTCGAGTTCGAAGCCCAGCCGCCCATGATGATGCCGTAGACGCCCAGCGAGCTCATCGCCAGCAGGTACAGGATGCCGACATTGAGGTTGGAGACCACCCAGCCCGGCGCGAACGGCACCACGGCCCAGCCGACGAAGGCCAGGACCAGGCTCAGCAGCGGGGCCAGCAGGAAGATCACCTTGTCGGCGCCGGCCGGGATGATGATTTCCTTCAGCACGAACTTGAAGAAGTCGGCGAAGGACTGCAGCAGGCCGAACGGGCCCACCACGTTGGGGCCCTTGCGCATCTGCACGCCGGCCCAGATCTTGCGGTCGGCCAGCAGCAGGAAGGCCAGGCTCAGCAGCACCCAGATCACGACCAGCAGGATCCCGCCGGTGGTCAGCAGGGTCCAGCTCACGGCGGGGTTGGAGAAGAATTCGCTCACCGGCCTACTCCGCCGCGATCTTGGCGGCGCCGGAAGCCGTGGCCGCGCATTCGGCCATGGTCACGCTGGCGCGCGCGATGGGATTGGTCAGGTGGAAGGCCTTGATCGGGCTTTCGAACGGCGCGTCCGAAAGCTCGCCCGCCCCGCCCAGGCCCGACAGGTCGAACACGGTCGGGATCGAGCCCGGCGCGAAGTCGATCTGGCCGAACGTCGGGTGCTCGGCGAACAGCCTGGCGCGCAGCTGGTCCAGGCTGTCATAGGGCAGCTTGGCGCCCAGGTGCTCGGACAGGGCCCGCAGGATCGACCAGTCCTCCTTGGCCTCGCCCTTCGGGAACACCGCCCGCTCGCCCATCTGGACGCGGCCTTCGGTGTTCACATAGAGGCCGTTCTTCTCGGTATAGGCCGCGCCCGGCAGGATGACGTCGGCCTTGTGGGCGCCGGCGTCGCCATGGGTGCCCAGATAGACCTTGAAGGCGTCCGAAGCGGCGGTCTCGCACTCGTCGGCGCCCAGCAGGAACAGCACGTCCAGCGCGCCCGGCTTCAGCATTTCGGCGGTCGACAGGCCGCCCTCGCCCGGGACGAAGCCCAGGTCCAGGCCGGCCACGCGGGCGGCGGCGGTGTGCAGCACGTTCCAGCCGTTCCAACCGTCGCGCACGACCTTGAAGGTCTTGGCCACGGCCGCGGCGGCCTTCAGCACGGCGGCGCCGTCGGCGCGCGACAGAGCGCCCTGGCCGATGATGATGGCCGGACGTTCGGCGTTCTTCAGGGCGGTGACGAAGTCGTTCTTGGCCTTGGCCAGGCCCGACAGGGTCTTGGTCCCGGCCCCGAGATAGTCGTAGTCGAAGGTCAGGTCCGCCTGCTGTCCGATCACGCCGAAGCGGATCTTGCCGGCGATCCACTGCTTGCGGAAGCGGGCGTTGAGGACCGGCGCCTCGAGGCGCGGATTGGCGCCGACGAACAGCACCACGTCGGCGTTCTCGACGCCGGCGATGGTCGAGTTGAACAGCCAGCTCTCGCGCGGACCGTGGCCCAGCGTGGAGCCGTCCTGGCGGGCGTCGAGGTTCTTCACGCCCAGGGCGGTGAACAGATCCTTGGTCGCCTTCAGGCTCTCGGCGTCCTGCAGGTCGCCGGCGATCACGCCGACGCGCTCGGGCTTGGCGGCCTTGATCCTGGCGGCGACGGCGGCGAAGGCCTGGGCCCAGCTGGCCGGCTGCAGACGGCCGCCGACGCGGACGTACGGACGGTCCAGACGCTGACGCTGCAGGCCGTCGACGGCGTAGCGCGTCTTGTCGCTGATCCACTCCTCGTTGACGTCCTCGTTGACGCGCGGCAGCACGCGGAGGACCGCGGCGCCGCGGGCGTCGACGCGGATGGCCGAGCCCAGGGCGTCCATGACGTCCACGCTCTCGGTCTTCTTCAGCTCCCAGGGCCGCGCCTCGAAGGCGTAGGGCTTGGACGTCAGGGCGCCGACCGGGCACAGGTCGATGACGTTGGCGCTGAGCTCCGACGTCACCGCCGCGCCCAGATAGGTCGTGATTTCAACGTCTTCGCCGCGCGAGATCAAGCCGATCTCCGGCGAGCCGGCGACTTCGGTGATGAAGCGGACGCAGCGCGTGCACTGGATGCAGCGGGTCATCACCGTCTTGATGAGCGGGCCCATGGCCTTCTCTTCGACCGCGCGCTTGTTCTCTTCGTAGCGGCTGTCGTCGCGACCATAGCCCATCGCCTGGTCCTGCAGGTCGCACTCGCCGCCCTGGTCGCAGATCGGGCAATCCAGCGGGTGGTTGATGAGCAGGAACTCCATCACCCCTTCGCGGGCCTTCTTGACCATCGGGGTCTTGGTGAAGATCTCCTGGCCCTCGGCGGCCGGCAGGGCGCACGACGCCTGCGGCTTGGGCGGGCCGGGCTTCACCTCGACCAGGCACATGCGGCAGTTGCCGGCAATGCTCAGGCGCTCGTGATAGCAGAAGCGCGGGATCTCTTCCCCGGCCAGTTCCGCCACCTGCAGAACCGTCATGCCGGGCTCGAACTCGACCTCGACGCCATTGACCTTGGCGATAGCCATAATCGTTTACTCCGCCGCGATCAGCTTGGCGCCCTGCACGTGCAGGCGACCGCTACGATAGGATGCGATCCGCTCCTCCACCTCGTGGCGGAAGTGACGGAACAGGCCCTGGATCGGCCAGGCGGCCGCGTCGCCCAGGGCGCAGATGGTGTGACCCTCGACCTGGGTCGTGACGTCCAGCAGGGTGTCGATCTCCTTCGGATCGGCCTCGCCGGTGGCCATGCGCTCCATGACCCGCCACATCCATCCGGTGCCTTCGCGGCAGGGCGTGCACTGGCCGCAGCTCTCGTGCTTGTAGAAGTACGACAGGCGGGCGATGGCGCGGACCAGGTCGGTGGACTTGTCCATGACGATCACGGCGGCGGTGCCCAGGCCCGAGCGCAGGTTGCGCAGGGCGTCGAAGTCCATCGGCAGGTCTTCGCACTGCTCGGCGGGGATCATCGGCACGGACGAGCCGCCCGGGATCACGGCCTTCAGGTTGCCCCAGCCGCCACGGATGCCGCCGCAGTGGTCTTCCATCAGCTGACGGAAGGGGATGCTCATGGCCTCTTCGACGTTGCAGGGCAGGTTCACGTGGCCCGAGACGCAGAACAGCTTGGTGCCGGCGTTGTTCGGACGGCCAAAGCCCGCGAACCACGACGCGCCGCGGCGCAGGATCGTGCCGGCGACCGCGATCGACTCGACGTTGTTGACCGTGGTCGGCATGCCGTAGAGGCCCGCGCCGGCCGGGAACGGCGGCTTCAGGCGCGGCTGGCCCTTCTTGCCTTCCAGGCTTTCCAGCAGGGCCGTCTCTTCGCCGCAGATATAGGCGCCGGCGCCGTGGTGGACGTAGAGGTCGAAGTCCCAGCCGTGGACATTGCCCTTGCCGATCAGCTTGGCCTCGTAGGCCTGCTTGATGGCGGCTTCCAGCACTTCACGTTCACGGACGTATTCGCCGCGGATGTAGATGTAGCAGGCGTGGGCCAGCATGGCGCGCGAGGCGATCAGGCAGCCCTCGATCAGGAGGTGCGGGTCATGCCGCATGATCTCCCGGTCCTTGCAGGTGCCCGGCTCGGACTCGTCGGCGTTGACGACCAGGTAGTGCGGACGGCCGTCCTTCACTTCCTTGGGCATGAACGACCACTTCAGGCCGGTGCCGAAGCCCGCCCCGCCCCGGCCGCGCAGGCCGGAGTTCTTCATGTTGTCGATGATCCAGTCGCGCCCGGCGTCCAGGATGTCCTTGGTGCCATTCCAGCAGCCGCGCTTCTTCGCGCCCTCGAGGCCCCAATCATGGAGACCGTAGAGGTTCGTGAAGATGCGGTCCTTGTCTTCGAGGATACCGACCATGACTCAGCTTTGCGGATCGAATGGATGGGCGCGCACATAGCGCGTCCGACGAATGATGACATAGGCGAAAAGCACCCAGGCGGCGCCGATCACCAGGAAAGCGACGGGAACGGCCCAGGCGGGCGCTCCCTGGCCCATCCGGCCCCAGATCAGGAGCAGGGCCCCGATCAGCGAGCCGACCAGGCCGGCGATGCGCTCATTGCGGTAAAGACCGCGGATGGTCTTCACATAGGCCACGCGCTTGGCCAGGAGTTGAGAATCGTCGGTCACGACGCCTTGCCCTCCCCGTCCCGCTTGGCGGCCTTCATCCAGCCCAGGATGAACCAGATCTGCGCGCCCAAACCCACGGCGATGGCGCCGATGAACACCGGCGCCAGCCAGCCGATGCCGGCCGCGACGTAGCCGATGACCGCCGCGCCGGCCAGCACGAAGCAGACCACGTCGATGGCGAACATCGTGGTCAGGCGCTTCTTCTGGATGGCGTCGGCGTGTTGCATCAGGCGGCCGGCTCCGTCTTCGGAGCCTTCTTGGGCTTTTCGGGCAGGTTCGGGATCTTGATCTTCTTGGCCGCCGAGCCGTCGTACAGCTTGGGATCGGTCAGGGTCTGGATCTTGCCCTTGGGTTCCGACGCGCCGCGGCCTTCGTAGCTGCCCGGCCGGGGCGACTTGCCGGCGGCGAAGTCGTCGAGGATCTGGGCCAGACTCTCCGGCGTCAGGTCCTCGTAATAATAGTCGTTGATGGCCGCCATCGGCGCGTTGCAGCAGGCGCCCAGGCACTCGACCTCTTCCCAGCTGAACTTGCCGTCGGCCGACACCGAATGGGCCTCGCCGATCTTGGCCTTCAGCACGGCCTTGAGGTCCAGAGCGCCGCGCAGCTGGCAAGGCGTGGTGCCGCACAGCTGGACGAAGGCGACCTTGCCGACCGGCTGCAGCTGGAACATCACGTAGAAGGTGGCGACCTCCAGCACGCGGATGACCGGCATCTGCAGTTGCCTGGCGATCTCCTGGATGGCGGGCTCGGAGACCCAGCCTTCCTGCTTCTGGGCCAGCCACAGCATCGGGATCACCGCCGACTGCTTGCGCTCGGCGGGGTACTTGGCTTTCCACCAGTCGGCCTTGGCCTGGCTGTCCTTGGAGAAGGCGAAGCTGGCCGGCTGTTCCTTGGCGAGGCGACGAACACTCATCGTGCGAAATCCACGCGGGCGATCTTGTCGCCCCTGAAGGTGTAGATGGCGGCGACCTGGAAGGGCGCGTCGCCGTTGCCGCGGTCGACGTGCTCGTGATCGATCACGTTGGCGCCCACCACGATGCGGTTGAGAAGCTTAGCCTTGTTGTTCGGAAACTGCGCGAACGCGGCTTCGTACCAGGCGCGATAGGCCTCGATGCCCGTGCGCGCCACATCGCCGTTCAGGCCGGCGACCACGACGTCGTCGGTGAAGTGCGCGCAATGGGCGTCCAGATCCTGGGCGTTGTAGGCGTCGAGTTGCGCCTGGGCGACCTTTTCCAGGGCGATGGTTTCGAGGCTCACCGGTCGACCTCACCGAACACGATGTCGAGCGAGCCCAGGATGGCCGAGACGTCGGCCAGCTGGTGGCCGCGGTTCATCCAGTCCATGGCCGCCAGGTGCGAGAAGCCCGGCGCCTTGATCTTGCAGCGGTACGGCTTGTTGGTGCCGTTCGACACCAGGAACACGCCGAACTCGCCCTTGGGGGCCTCGACCGAGGCGTAGACCTCGCCTTCCGGCGTGCGGAAGCCTTCGGTGTAGAGCTTGAAGTGGTGGATCAGGGCTTCCATCGACCGCTTCATCTCGGCGCGGCGCGGCGGGCTCACCTTGTTGTCCTCGGTCATCACCGGGCCGGGCGTGACGCGCAGCTTTTCGATGGCCTGAAGGATGATCTTGGTCGACTCACGCATCTCCTGCATGCGGCACAGGTAGCGATCGTAGCAGTCGCCGTTCTTGCCCAGCGGGATTTCGAACTCGAAGTCGTTGTAGCACTCGTAGGGCTGGTTGCGGCGCAGGTCCCAGGCGATGCCCGAGCCGCGCACCATCACGCCCGAGAAGCCCCAGGCCAGCGCGTCTTCCTTGGTCACCACGCCGATGTCGACGTTGCGCTGCTTGAAGATGCGGTTGTCGGTGATCAGGCCCTCGATGTCGTCGCAGATCTTCGGGAAGGCCTTGGCCCACTTTTCGATGTCGTCGATCAGCGACGGGGTCAGGTCCTGGTGGACGCCGCCCGGGCGGAAATAGTTGGCGTGCAGGCGAGCGCCGCAGGCGCGCTCGTAGAACACCATGAGCTTCTCGCGCTCCTCGAAGCCCCAGAGCGGCGGCGTCAGGGCGCCGACGTCCATGGCCTGGGTCGTCACGTTCAGCAGGTGGTTCAGCACCCGGCCGATCTCGCAGAACAGCACGCGGATCAGGCTGCCGCGCATCGGCACGTCCACGCCCAGCAGCTTCTCGATGGCCAGGCAGAACGCATGTTCCTGGTTCATCGGCGCCACATAGTCGAGGCGGTCGAAGTACGGAATGTTCTGGAGGTAGGTGCGGGCCTCCATCAGCTTCTCGGTGCCGCGATGCAGCAGGCCGATGTGCGGATCGACGCGCTCGACGATCTCGCCGTCCAGTTCCAGCACCAAGCGCAGCACGCCGTGGGCGGCCGGGTGCTGCGGGCCGAAGTTGATGTTGAACTTGCGAACCGGGGTTTCCGGCACGGCCGGCAAAGACGGCGCGTCGTGGAAGAAGTCGGTCGCGGCGGCGGGGGAGTTGGAACCAGTCATCTTACGCGTCCCCTGCCCGCTTCTCGGCCTTCTCGTCGCCCGGCAGGGCGTACTTGGCGCCCTCCCACGGAGACATGAAGTCGAAGGCGCGGAACTCGGTGATCTTCACGGGCTCGTAGACCACGCGCTTGAGCTCGTCGTCGTAACGGACCTCGACATAGCCCGTCATCGGGAAGTCCTTCCGCAGCGGATGGCCGTGGAAGCCGTAGTCGGTCAGGATCCGGCGCAGGTCGGGGTGGCCGTCGAAGAAGATGCCGTACATGTCGAAGGCTTCGCGCTCGAACCAGTCGGCCACCGGGAACACCGGCGTGGCGCTGGGGACGGCGGTGTCCTCGTCGGTCTGGACCTTGAAGCGTACGCGATGGTTCTTCACCAGCGACAGCAGGTGATAGACCACGTCAAACCGGCGCTCGCGCTCCGGATAATCGACGCCCGTCAGGTCCACCAGCTGGTGGAAGCGGTAGTCGGGATGGTCGCGCAGATAGGTCAGGGCCTGGACCACGCGGTTGGCCGGGCCCAGCAGGTTCAGCTCGCCGAACGCCACGTGATGGGCGGTGATCGCGCCGGCCGAATTGGCGACGATCGCCTGGCCAAGCGCTTCCAGGGGCGAAAGCGTCACTTCGGTGGAAACAACGTCGGTCATCGCTCGATCGTCCCCGTGCGACGGATCTTCTTTTGCAGCTGCAGCACGCCGTAGACCAGGGCCTCGGCGGTGGGCGGGCAGCCGGGGACATAGATGTCGATCGGCACCACGCGGTCGCAGCCGCGCACGACGCTGTAGCTGTAATAATAGTAGCCGCCGCCGTTGGCGCAGCTGCCCATCGAGATGACGTAGCGTGGCTCGGGCATCTGGTCGTAGACCTTGCGCAGAGCCGGAGCCATCTTGTTGGTCAGGGTGCCGGCGACGATCATCACGTCCGACTGCCGCGGGCTGGCGCGCGGCGCGAAGCCGTAGCGCTCCAGGTCGTAGCGCGGCATGGCCGAGTGCATCATCTCGACGGCGCAGCAGGCCAGGCCGAACGTCATCCACATCAGGCTGCCGGTGCGGGCCCAGGTGATCAGGTCGTCGGCGGCGGCCGTGACGAAGCCCTTGTCGGCCAGCTGGCCCGACAGGCCGTCGAAATAGGGGTCGTGCAGCTTGGGGTCATAGCCTTGCACCGTCGACCGCGCGGCCGAGCCGGCGGGAACCAGCGGCGAGCTGGGCGCCGGGCCGGTGGGGGGAACGATCACTCCCATTCGAGGGCGCCCTTCTTCCATTCGTAGATGAAGCCGACAGTCAGAACGCCCAGGAAGACCATCATCGACCAGAAGGCGAAGGCGGCCACGTCATGCGGCAGCTTCATCAGCGAAACGGCCCACGGGAACAGGAAGGCCACTTCCAGGTCGAAGATGATGAACAGGATCGAGACCAGGTAGAACCGGACGTCGAACTTCATGCGCGCGTCGTCGAAGGCGTTGAAGCCGCATTCGTAGGCGGACAGCTTTTCCGGGTCCGGCGCCTTGGGGGCGAGCACCGCGGCGGCGAGGATGAAGGCGATGCCGATGACCGCCGCGATCCCGAGGAAGATCACGATCGGCAGATACTGGAGAAGGAAGGCGTTCATGACAGCCCTTGGCTTGAATCGAGCGGGTTGTAGCTCAGTGTCGCCAGCGCTTCAAACGCCTCGGACACATTGAGAAACGGTCGCAACTGGCATTCACTCACAGCTTCCGCGACATGGCCGTTGACACGCACATCGGCCCGACATATCAGACGCCCCTCGCCGCACGGCGGGTCGCACTTCGCTTCGGCGGAGCCTGATGCGGATGTAGCTCAGTTGGTTAGAGCGCCGGCCTGTCACGCCGGAGGTCGCGGGTTCAAGTCCCGTCATTCGCGCCACCTTCCTCGAAGTTGGCTGCACCCACCGCCAGGCCAGTCTATGGAACGACCGCGCCGGACCTTGGTTCGCGCCCGACGCGGATGTAGCTCAGTTGGTTAGAGCGCCGGCCTGTCACGCCGGAGGTCGCGGGTTCAAGTCCCGTCATTCGCGCCACTTTCCTCCTTTTCTTCGCCACACGCGAGGGGGCGCCGCGCCTCAATAGAATCGCGGAATCGGTCCGGGATGCGGAGTCGGCGTCTCGAATTCGAAGAATTCCTCGTCGACATAGCACCAGCCCCAGCCCTCGGGCGGGTCGTAGCCTTCGATGATCGGGTGGCCGGTGAGCTTGAAATGCTTGGTGGCGTGCTTGTTTTTTGACTGGTCGCAGCAGCCGACATGCCCGCAGGTCCGGCAGAGCCGCAGGTGCAGCCAGGAATCACCGGTCTTGAGGCACTCCTCGCAACCCGCCGTTCCAGGCGTTACGTCCTGGATCTGGTCCAGGTGGATGCATTTCAACGCCATGGGGGCCTCCGTTCTTCGCCTGGGCGGCGCGCTGTCCGCCCGCGAATCCTGCATTGATCCCGGCGGCGCGGCTAGAACGAACCGATCGCCTTGAGGTTCGCGTCGCGCGTTCCGATCTAGCGTGCATGTCGCACGCCCATCCCCTGCCCTTTTCCGTCCTCGACCTGGCCCCCGTTCCGCAAGGCTCCAGCGTCGGCCAGGCGCTTCACAACAGCCTGGACCTGGCCCGCCACGCCGAACGGCTCGGCTATCACCGCTACTGGCTGGCCGAGCATCACAACATGCCGGGGATCGCCAGCGCCGCGACCGCCGTGGTCATCGGCCACGTGGCGGCCGGCACCTCGACGATCCGGGTGGGCTCGGGCGGGATCATGCTGCCCAACCACGCGCCGCTGATGGTGGCCGAGGCGTTCGGCACCCTGGCGGCCCTCTATCCGGGCCGAATCGACCTGGGCCTGGGCCGCGCGCCGGGGACCGATCAGGCCACGATGCGGGCCCTTCGCCGCTACATGGGCGCTGTGGACAGCTTCGCCCAGGACGTCGTCGAGCTGCAGGGCTGGTTCCAGCCGGCTCAACCGGGCCAGTCCGTGCGCGCCGTGCCCGGCGAGGGCCAGGACGTCCCGCTCTGGCCGCTGGGCTCCAGCACCTACAGCGCCCAGCTGGCCGCGGCCCTGGGGTTGCCCTTCGCCTTCGCCGCCCACTTCGCGCCGGACCAGCTGATGGAGGCGATCACCGTCTATCGCCGGACCTTCAAGCCCTCGCCGGCCCTGGCCCAGCCTTATGTGCTGGTCTGTATCGGGGTCTGCGCGGCCGACACCGACGACGAGGCCCGCCGGCTGTTCACCTCCAGCCAGCAGCAGTTCGTGGCGCTGCGGCGTGGCAGTCCGGGCCTGCTGCCGCCCCCGGTCGACGACATCCGCGAGGTGGCTTCCGAAGCCGAGATCGCGGGCCTGGACCATACCTTCCGCTATTCGGCGATCGGCTCGCCCGACACGGTCCGCGCCAAGATCCAGAAGGTGCTGGACCTGACCGGCGCCGACGAGCTGATGGCCGCCTCGCAGATCCATGACCACGCCGCCCGGCGACGATCCTACGAGATCCTCGCCCAGGTGCGCGGCGCTCTGGTCGAGGCCGCCGCCTAATTCCAGCCGACCAGCTCGGTCGACGACTGAGGCGCGTCCTCGAACGCGGCGCAGCCGGTGAGCCGGCCGTAGATCGCCGACAGCTTGCGGAACACTGGATCCCAGCCGTGCCGGTGCTCGGCCCGCCGCCGAGCGGCCTGGCCCAGCGCCGACACGTCGCGTGCGAACACCGATTCGACCGCCTCGGCGAACGCGCGGGCCTCCGAGGCCGCGGCCAGGGCCCCGACCGTCTCGTCCACGGATTCGGCCACGCCGCCGGCCGCGACACCGATCACCGGCAGGCCGCAGGCCATGGCCTCCAGCACGATCAGGCCGAACGGCTCGTTGTCGTTGGCGTGGACAAAGGCGTCGCAACCGGCCAGCACCGCCGCCAGGCTCTGCGGGTCGCGCTGGTAGTCCATGCAGATCACCCGATCGCTGGACGGCGCCCCGGCGCCCGCCCCCACGAACAGCAGCACATAGGGATCACCCAGGCGCTCGACCGCCTCGACCAGGACGTCCAGCTTCTTCTCTCGGGCCGGGCGTCCCGCGAACACCAGGATTCGATGGCGGCTGGTCAGGCCCAGGCGGCGGCGCAAGGCGTCGCGGTCGCCGCGGCCAGGGTTGAAGATGTCGGTGTCGACGCCCAGCGGCAGGCCGATGGCGTTCTTGACGCCCGCCTCGATCAGCCGCCCGGCGATGAACTGGCTGGGCGCGACGGCCTGGTCGAACTGCCGGTAGATCGCCGCCCAGCGCTTCTGCACGGGCTTCTCGGCCCATTCGCCGATGTGCAGCGCCGCCAGGGCGCCCAGATCGGTGTGGCAGAAGCCGACCACCGGCACGCCCAGCGCGTCGCCGGCCTTCAGGGCCGCCAGGCCCGGCGTATAGGGATCGCCGGCCTCGATGATGTCCGGGCGCTGACGAATCAGTCGCTCCATCCAGGCGTTCTTGACCACCGGCCAGCGATAGCCGTCACCGAACGGCAGCGGCGCCGCATAGATCGAAACCCGTCCGTGCCCGTCGTGCGCGTCGCGCGGGCCAGGCACCACCAGGGTGTGCCGGACCTGCGGCCGATTCGCCGCGATCCAGGTCCGCTTGGAGTTCAGATAGCGCCGAACCCCGCCGCTGCGGGGCGCGTAGAGCATGGTGGTGTCGACCAGCCTGACCGGCTTCCCGCCGGGCCGGACCGCCTTGAACAGGGGTTCTTCTGCCTCGTTGAACGCCGAGAGCGGATCAAACCTCAAATCCATCACGCCGGAACCTCGCTTGTCAGCCGCGCCCGCCGCGACGGCCGCAGAGCCTTAAGACACTCACGGGGACGGAGGTTCCTCCGAAGCTGGAGCGGTGTCCAGCGCCCGCAACGCGCCACGCCGCGAGAGCGCCTCGCGCAAGAGCATTTCGACCTGGGCGTTGACGCTTCGCAGTTCGGCCGCCGCGAGGCTCTCGACGGCGGCCAGCACCTCGGGGCGCACGCGCATCAGAAACGCGCGACGCCCGCCTTTGGGCGCATCTGGTGGAGACGCGGCCAAGTGATCAGCCGTACAGCGTGCCGGTGTTGACCACGGGCTGGGCCTCGCGGTCGGCGCACAGCACCACCAGCAAATTGGACACCATCGCCGCCTTGCGCTCGTCGTCCAGGATGACGACGTCCCGCTCGCTGAGCTGCTGCAACGCGTTCTCGACCATGCCGACCGCGCCCGCGACGATCGTGCGGCGGGCGGCGAGCACGGCCTCGGCCTGCTGGCGCTTGAGCATCGAACCGGCGATTTCCGGCGCGTAGGCGAGGTGCATCAGATGCGTCTCGTCGATCGACACGCCCGCCACGGCGGTGCGCCCCCTCAGGTCGGTCCGCAGGCGCTCGCTCACATGGTCGGCGTCGGCGCGCAGCGTGGGTTCGCCGCTATCATCGTGATCGTAGGCGTAGTGCGAGGCCGTCTCGCGCAGCGCCGTCTCGATCTGGATGTGCACGAAGGCCACATAGTCGTCGACGTCGAACAGGGCCTGGGCGGTGTCCGACACCCGCCAGACGATGTTGGCGGCGATCTCGACCGGGTTGCCGCGCTTGTCGTTGACCTTCAGCGTTTCGCTGGTGACGTTGCGCACCCGCAGGCTGATCTTCTTGCGGCCGTACCAGGGCAACACCCAGCGCAGGCCCGTCCGGCGATCGGTGCCGATGTAGGTCCCGAACAGGGTGATGACATAGGCTTCGTTCGGCTGCAGCGCATAGAAGCCGCAACAGACCAGTACGAACAGGACGATTAGCGTCACGCCGAGCACGGCAAAGCCCGCGGCGCCGCCGATGGCGGAGGAAAAGGCCCATAAGGCGGCGACGACCAACAGCGGAAGCGACAGTAGCGGCAGCCCGCCGCCGATCCCGCCGTAGGCGCGTTCGGTCGAGCGGTTGATATTTGGCGCGTCGGACATGAAGTCCTCCAAGGTTGATTACAAAGTGATATCACTTTGATCGCTTATGGCAAGGCTCGTCCGGACCGCGTAGGCAGGCGACGCGGATGTGATCGAGGGCATGGATGGCGCGGTTTCTCTTCACCACCTGGGAAGGCGGCGGGCATGTGCAGCCCATGCTGCTGGTCGCCCGCGACCTGGCGGCGCGCGGCCACGCCGTGCTGGCGTTGAGCGACCCGTGCAACGCCGCCGATGCCGACGCCCTGGAGGTCCCGTTTCGCGCCTGGACCACCGCCCCCTTCCAGACCGGCAAGACCCGCGACGACGATCGGCTGAAGGATCACGAGGCCGACAATCCATTGGCGGTGATCCAGCGGCTGCTCGACCGGGTGATGGCCGGCCCAGCCCTCGCCTACGCCCAGGACACGCTGGCGGCGATCGACGCCTTCCACGCCGACGTGGTGGTTTCGCAGGAACTGCTGCTGGGCCCGATGGCGGCGGCGGAGGCCCGCGCCCTCCCTCTGGCCCTGCTGGCCGCCAACGTCTGGTCGCTGCCGACCATGCCCGGCGCGCCGCCGCTTGGGGCCGGCATGCTCCCGGCGGCCAGTGACGAGGAACGTGGCATGCACGCCATGGTGGGCCAGATGAGCCGGACGTTCTTCCAGGCCGGCCTGCCCGACCTGAACGCCGCCCGCGCCGCCCTGGCCCTGCCGGCCCTGGGCGACCTCTTCGAGCAATTGGACGTCGCCAAGGCCATCCTGCTGGCCACCAGCAAGGCCTTCGACTTCGCCCCCGAACCCCTGCCCGCGCCTTTCGTCCATGTCGGCCCCTACCTGGCCGACCCGGCCTGGGCCGAGCCGTTCGCGCCGCCGCCCGGCGACGCGCCGCTGGTCATGGTGTCGTTCTCCAGCCTCTACCAGGCGCAGGAACCCATCCTGCGCGCGATCATCTCCGCCCTGGGCCAGTTGCCGGTGCGCGGCCTGGTCACCACCGGCCCGACCATCAATCCCGCCGAGTTCGCCGCCCCGGACAATGTCGTCGTCGTCCGAAGCGCCCCGCATGGGGCCCTCCTGCGGGACGCGGCCCTGGTCGTCACCCACGCCGGCCATGGCTCGACCCTGAGGCCCCTGATGGCCGGCGTGCCGCTGCTGTGCCTGCCGATGGGCCGCGACCAGCACGACAACGCCGCCCGCGTCGCCCACCGGGGCGCCGGCCTGACCCTGCCGGCCGACGCGAGCCCCGACGCGATCGCCGCCGCCGTCCGTCGCCTGCTGGACGAGCCCGCGTTCAAGACCGCCGCGCAGACCCTGGGTTCGGCGATCCGCGCCGACGAGGCCGTGCGCGACGCGGCGCCGGTGCTCGAGGCGCTGGCCTCCTAGGCTTCCGCGACCTTGATCCGAACCTCGCCGCCGGCGTGGCTGGCGGCGAAGGCCAGCAGCCGCTCGCCCTCGTCCGCCAAGTCCCTGGCGACGGCCTTGGCCGGCGTGTCGAACAGCTCCACGTGCAGGATCGACGTCGCCTTGCCGTCCTCGATCCGCCAGCGCCCCGCCGTGAAGCCGTCGACCAGCACGGCGGCGCGCAGGATGCCGTTGGCCGTGTAGAGCCGGCGCTTGTGGTCCGCCGACATGATCCGCGTCCGGTCCTCGTGGGCCAGAAGCACATTGTCGAATTCGCCGAGGAACCGCACCGGCATCTCGGCCTCGCCCGACGGACGGTGGGCCTCGGGAAGGTCGAACAGTTCGGCCCCGTCCTCGCCCCGGAACACGGCCAGGGACGGCCGGAGCGCCTGGAACGTGGACGCCAGGCGGCTGAGGCCCAGCCAAGCCTGGGCGTCGGCGACGCTGGCTGGCCCGAACGCCGCCAGGTAGCGCCACACCAAGTCAGCCAGGGCGAGGTCGGGCTCGGGCGCGGCGAGCCGGTCCTCCATCGCCGCCAGGGTCGGCTGGCCGCTTCGCCCCCACAGGCCCCGCGGCGGCAGTTGCACCATCGGCAGGTGAATGCGCGCCGCCATGGCCAGGGCCTGCGGATCGCGCCCAGGCCAGCGCGCGGCCAGGGCGTCGCGAAGCTCGGCCGTGGTCAGCGCCCCCCGTCGCAGCAGATCCCGCGCCGACGCCGTGATCTCGGCATGGTCCAGCCCGGCCAGGGCGCGACCGTGGACGCCGCCTTCGGTCAGGAACCGGTCCAGGCCCCGCTGGATCAGTGGCCGGATCCTCGCGAAATCGTTGGCGGAGGCGATGTGAAGCGTGCCGCGCATCAGTGTGCCCCGCGCCAGGCTGAAATCCTCCAGCCGCTCGGACAGTTGCTCGGGCGCGAAGGCCTCCAGCCGGGTCCAGAGAGCGAAATACGGCGCCTGCGCGGCCTGGGCCTGCAGGGCGATCAGCCGTTCCAGCGCCTCGGGCACGGAAAGGTCGGCGCGGCGCGACAGGTGCTGCCGCGCCAGCAGCGCCCGGTTCAGCGCCCGGCGATCCAGCGTTTCCATCCTCGCGTTCCTGCCCGCCAAGCGCGCCCCCGTCTATTTCATCGCCGCGTGGCCGCCGTCGGCAAGCGGCGCGGCGAAGCTGACCCTGTAGAACGCCGTCTCCCGCCCCTCGACCCCAAAGTCGTTGTCGGTGCTCAGCAACAGGTCACGATCGGACAGCAGGGCCATGCCTTCCAGGTCGGGGTCGATCTGCGGCCAGTCATCGGTCGACAGCACCAGGGTCTTGGTCAGGACCGGCGCGTCCAGGGTCACGCGATAGAGCTTCGAGGTGCGGGAGATCCGCTCGAGCACGAGCAGTTGGTCATCGCCCAGCGACACGGCCTCGGAAATCTTCAGGTCCTCCGGTCCCACCGGCCCGGCTTCGGCGTCGCGGCGGAACGTCTCCGGCGCATCGAACGGATAGAAGTGCTCGGCGAGCGGCGCGCCGGTCCGGGCGTCCAGCGTCCAGAGGCGGGCCCGCCCCCGCCCTTCGGCGGCGGTCTCGTCTTCCGGCGACAGCGGGCTTTGCAGGATCGCGTGCAGCCGCGTCTCGTCCGGCGACAGGGCCAGGGCCTCGAAGCCGCGGTTCAGGGGCCGGCGCGCGGACAGGGCCGGCAGAACGTCCTCGACACGATAGGCCGCGCCGGCCAGGGCGGCGCCCTCGCCCTTCGGAAGCCAGCGCGCCTGGACCACGCCGTCGGCCGCCACGACCAGGATCGAGGGACCGTATTCGTCCGCCACCCTGAAGGTTCCATCGGCGAGAGCCGCGACGGCCTCGGTGTCGCCGCCGGCCAGGCTTGGACCCAGCAAGGCGCCCGACAGGTCGAACGCCGGCTCCATGGTCGCGACGTCGCCGCCGGGCCCCGGAAGGCCGTCGAAGGCCGCGCCCGTCGCATCGCGCAACGGCAGCACCTGGAGGCGCTCGACCCTGCCGGCCCCGACATGCAGTTGGGCCAGCGTCGGGCCGATCGCCGGACGCGGCATGATCTTGGCCCCTTCAAGTCCGGCCAGGCCGGACAGGCTGGCCAGGCCATGATCCTCGACCGCCGCCCCGATCTTGATGTTGGGCCCACGATCGCCAATCGCCCAGACCACGCCCGGCGGATCGCCCGCCCGACGCGCCAGGCCCGAGCCCAGCCCCAAGGTTATGCGCAGGCGTCCCGCCGGCGTCTCCACCTCGTCGAGCAGGTGGTCGACCCAGGTCAGGCGGGTCACGGTGATGTCGGCGGGTTCGGCGGCCATGCCCGATCAGTGCGGGCGTCGACGGCGAAAGTCCATCGCCTGTCGGGCCAGGATGTTGGTGGGCGGTGAGGGGATCGAACCCCCGACCCTCTCGGTGTAAACGAGACGCTCTACCGCTGAGCTAACCGCCCCCAAAGGCTCCTTCGAGCCCGTCTGTGCGAGGCGGACAAGGCCAAGACGGACGGGGATGTGGGAGATACCCCGTCCGTTCGGAAAAGTCCTGCATAGAAAGGGCGGGACGCCGTCACGGCGACCCGCCCTCGAAATCTGGTTACTGGATCAGCCGTTCAGCGTGGTTTTCAGACCTTCACCGACCTGGAACCGGGCCGTCTTGGACGCCGGGCGGTTCACGGTCTCGCCGGTGCGCGGGTTGCGCGCGGTGCCCGCGGCCCGGGACACGGCCTTGAAAGTGCCGAAGCCGACCAGCCGCACGTCCTCGCCTGATTTCAGCGAACTGGTGACGGCGTCGATGAAAGCCTCGAGAGCGTCCTTAGCCTGGTTCTTGTTGATGCCCGCCTTTTCGGCGATCGCCGTGACGAGTTCGGCCTTTGTGGTCATGTTCTTCTCCCAGCATGAAAGCGGCGGCGCTGGCTACAGCTCACGCCGCTTCGCTCGACCGGGAGTATGCGGGGTTCAGACGGCCCGTCAAACGAAGGCGGCGCGGAAAGTCTCCGCGCCGCCTAAGTTATCAACAATAAGTTACTATTAGTGGGTCAGAACAGCGTCGCTGTCGCCGTCCTCGACCTTCGCAGTTGCAGCAATCGGCTCGTCTTCCTCACGCCATTCGACAGGCGTGAGCGGACCGATAAGGGCGTGCTTGAGCACTTCATCGAAGGTGGACACCGGGATGATCTCCAGACCGTCCTTCACGCTTTGCGGGACATCGGCCAGATCCTTCTCGTTTTCTTGAGGGATCAGGACCGTCTTCACGCCCGAGCGCAGGGCCGCCAGAAGCTTCTCCTTGAGACCGCCGATCGCCGTGACCCGGCCGCGCAGGGTGATCTCGCCGGTCATGGCGATGTCCTTGCGGATCGGGACCCCGGTCAGCACCGAAACGATGGCCAGGGCCATGGCGCTGCCGGCCGACGGACCGTCCTTGGGCGTGGCGCCGTCCGGCACGTGCACGTGGACGTCGGTCTTCTCGAAGATCGGCGGCTTGATGCCGAACTGCACGGCCCGCGAGCGGACGTAGCTGTTGGCCGCCGAGATCGACTCCTTCATCACGTCCTTGAGGTTGCCGGTGACCGTCATGCGGCCCTTGCCCGGCATCTTCACGGCTTCGATGGTCAGGATGTCGCCGCCGAACTCCGTCCAGGCCAGGCCGGTGACGATGCCGACCTGGTCGACCTCGTCGGTCTCGCCGTAGCGGTACTTCTTGACGCCCGCGTACTTGGCCAGACGCTCGTCGTCGATCGTGATCGAGGTGAGCTTCTCGCGCGCCAGGTCGCGGACGGTCTTGCGCGCCAGGGCGCCCAGCTCCCGCTCCAGCGACCGCACGCCGGCTTCCCGGGTGTAGTAGCGGATCAGGTCGCGAATGGCCTTTTCGGGCACCACGAACTCGGACGCCTTCAGGCCATGGTCCTTCATCTGCTTGGGCAGGACGTGACGCTTGGCGATCTCGACCTTCTCGTCCTCGGTGTAGCCGGGGATGCGGATGATCTCCATGCGGTCCAGCAGCGGCTGGGGCATGTTGAGGCTGTTGGCCGTGGTGACGAACATCACCTGCGACAGGTCGTAGTCGACCTCCAGATAGTGGTCGCCGAAGGTCGAGTTCTGGGCCGGGTCCAGCACCTCAAGCAGGGCCGAGGACGGGTCGCCGCGATAGTCGCTGCCCATCTTGTCGATCTCGTCCAGCAGGACGAAGGCGTTGGTGGTCTTGGCCTTCTTCATGGTCTGGATGATCTTGCCGGGCATCGAGCCGATATAGGTCCGGCGGTGACCGCGGATCTCGGCCTCATCGCGCACGCCGCCCAGCGAGATGCGGGCGAATTCGCGACCGGTCGCCTTGGCCAGCGAGCGGCCCAGCGAGGTCTTGCCGACGCCCGGAGGGCCGACCAGGCACAGGATCGGGCCCTTCAGCGAGTTGGTGCGCGCCTGGACGGCCAGGTATTCAAGGATGCGTTCCTTGACCTTCTCCAGGCCGTAGTGGTCCTCTTCGAGCACCGCCTCGGCCTCGACCAGATCGATCTTCTTGGTCTTGGCCTTGCCCCACGGGATCGACAGCATCCAGTCCAGATAGTTCCGGACCACGGTGCTCTCGGCCGACATCGGGCTCATGTTGCGCAGCTTCTTCAGCTCGCCCTCGGCCTTGGCCCGGGCTTCCTTGGAAAGCTTGGTCTTCTTGATACGCTTTTCGAGCTCGATCAGTTCGTCGCGCTGATCGTCGGGGTCGCCCAGCTCGCGCTGGATCGCCTTCATCTGCTCGTTCAGATAATATTCGCGCTGGGTCTTCTCCATCTGGCGCTTCACGCGCGAGCGGATCTTCTTCTCGACTTGCAGCACCGAGATCTCGCCCTCCATCAGGGCGAAGACCTTTTCCAGGCGCTTCACGACGTCGAAGATTTCCAGCAGGTGCTGCTTGTCGCCGATCTTCACCGACAGGTGGGCCGAGATGCTGTCGGCCAGCTTGCCGGGCTCGGCGATCTGCGGGATCGAGGCCAGGGCCTCGGGCGGCACCTTCTTGTTCAGTTTGACGTAGTTCTCGAACTGCTCGACGACCGCGCGCGACAGCGCCTCGGCCTCGGGGCCGACGCCCTGGTCCTCGTTCACCTCGCCGACCTGGGCCTCGTAATAGGCCTCCTGGTCGGTGAAGCGCACGACGGCCGCGCGGCCCTTGCCCTCGACCAGCACCTTCACGGTGCCGTCGGGCAGTTTCAGCAGTTGCAGGACGGTGGCCAGCACGCCGACATCGTAGATGTCGCCCGGCGCCGGATCGTCGTCGGCCGAGTTCTTCTGGGTGACCAGAAGGATCTCCTTGCCGCCGCGCATCACTTCCTCGAGGGCGCGCACCGATTTGTCGCGACCCACGAAGAGGGGCACCACCATGTGCGGGAACACCACGATGTCCCGCAGGGGCAGCACAGGAAGCGTACGAATCTCAGACATGATGCTCTCTACTCCTGGCCGGCGCGTTGCACTCGCGCTCGGCCACGCGGGCCGCCGTCACCCAGACGATGCGCCTGAGTCGTACGGCCCGTCCGCTCGGGACTGAGCGGATGGTCGTTATTTATGTGGACCTTTTGCAACACGGTTCAAGCGTGCTCGCCTGATAGCGGCGACGGGTCGCGGCGAAGCGGTCAAGGTGCAACGGGCATGCCCCCCGCCCAGCTCTGCAATGCACGATCCATGCTGGCCTGGGGTTCGCGACGCCCAGGTTCTGCCGCTGCGGACCTCTCGTCGGGGTCCGTCCTCGGCGAGCGTCACAACACAAGACGTCCCGGTGTGATGAAAAAGGCGCGCCCGGCGGAGCCGGACGCGCCTGATTCAGGGCCGTTCGGGCGAGATTCAGGCCGAGGCGGCCCCGCCCTTCTTCTCGGCGTAGATCAGCAGCGGCTGGGCCCGGCCTTCGACGACCTCGGCGTTGACCACCACTTCCTCGACGCCCTCGTAGTTGGGCAGCTCGAACATGGTCTCCAGCAGGATGCCTTCCATGATCGACCGCAGGCCGCGCGCGCCGGTCTTGCGGGCGATGGCCTTCTTGGCCACGCCGTGCAGGGCGTCCTCGGTGAAGGTCAGGCCGATGTTCTCCATCTCGAACAGGCGCTGGTACTGCTTGACGAAGGCGTTCTTCGGCTCGGTCAGGATCTTCACCAGGGCCGCCTCGTCGAGGTCTTCCAGGGTGGCGATCACCGGCAGGCGGCCGATGAACTCGGGGATCAGGCCGAAGCGCTGCAGGTCGTCGGGCTCGACGCCGCGCAGGATCTCACCCGTGCGGCGCTCTTCCGGATCGGCCACCTTGGCGCCGAAGCCGATCGACTTGCCCTGGCCGCGCGCCGAGATGATGCGCTCCAGGCCCGCGAAGGCCCCGCCGCAGATGAACAGGATGTTGGTCGTGTCGACCTGCAGGAACTCCTGCTGCGGATGCTTGCGTCCGCCCTGCGGCGGCACGGAGGCGACGGTGCCTTCCATGATCTTCAGCAGGGCCTGCTGCACGCCCTCGCCCGACACGTCGCGGGTGATCGACGGGTTGTCGGACTTGCGGCTGATCTTGTCGATTTCGTCGATATAGACGATGCCGCGCTGGGCGCGCTCGACGTTGTAGTCGGCGGCTTGCAGCAGCTTGAGCACGATGTTCTCGACGTCTTCACCCACATAACCGGCTTCGGTCAGGGTGGTGGCGTCGGCCATCGTGAACGGCACGTCGATGATTCGGGCCAGCGTCTGGGCCAGCAACGTCTTGCCGGTGCCGGTGGGACCGACCAGCAGGATGTTCGACTTGGCCAGTTCGACGTCGTTGTTCTTCGAGGCGTGGTTCAGGCGCTTGTAGTGATTGTGCACCGCGACCGCGAGCACCTTCTTGGCGTGATTTTGCCCGATCACGTAATCGTCCAGGACCTCACAGATCTCGCGCGGCGTCGGCACGCCGTCCTTCGACTTCACGAAGGCGATCTTGTGCTCTTCACGGATGATATCCATGCAGAGTTCGACGCATTCATCGCAGATGAACACCGTCGGGCCGGCGATGAGCTTGCGCACCTCATGCTGGCTCTTTCCGCAGAAAGAACAGTAGAGGGTGCTCTTGGTGTCGCCGCTCGCGGCTTTCGTCATGGTCGCTTCTCACGCTAGGGCGGTCCGGGCCGAAGCCGAAACCACCGACTCCTTAGCGCCAATCCCGCCACCGAAGCAGCAGGATATTCGCCGGGAGTTGTCTAATCCTTGACATTCCCCGATCCGGACGCACGGCACAAGCCTTGGAGCCGATTTACAGCCCCCAAGTTCGTGGATGGTGCGTGCGGTTTCATGGAATTCTTCTCTAAGATGGCGTTCCGGACCCTCAACGCAAGCGGCGGGCCGTTTGCTCCCGTCGGAGCCTCGTCGGCGCGGCCGTCGAAATCGGTGAAGACCTTAGCGGCCCAAGTGGAATCGTGGTGCAAGACGGGCTCGATTGCGGGGCGCGTGAGCGCGGAGACCAATGGCGAAACGTTCACTGATGGCCAAGGGCCTGTCGGCCTCGGCGCCGATGACCGGAGACCTGCACGAGGGCCCGCCCCTGGTCGCCTTCGATTTCGACGGCACCCTTACGGTTCGCGACAGCTTCACCGCCTTTCTGAAGTGGCGGGTCAGCCCCGCCCGGCATTTCATGGGCATGGTGCGCCTCTTCCCCGCCGCCGTTGGGTATGTGTTCGATCGCAACCGCGGCAAGATCAAGGCCGCCGCCGTCCGCGAGTTCCTGCGCGGCGTGCCGCTGGAGCAGCTGGAACGCGAGGCTCGCGCCTTCGCCCAGTCCGAGGCCCCCAGGCTGTTTCGTCCCGACGCCCTGGCCGTCTGGCGGCGCTGGAGGGCCAAGGGCGCCAGGCTGGTGATCGTCACCGCCTCGCCCGACGTGGTGGTCGCGCCCTTCGCCCGCGGCCTGGGCGCGGACCTGCTGATCGGCTCGCGCCTGGCCCTGGATCCCGACGACAAGGTCCTGGGCCCCCTGCTCGGCCCCAACTGCCGCGGGCCGGAAAAGGTGATCCGCTTGAAGGAAATCTTCGGCGACGATTTGTCGCTGGCCGCCGCCTATGGCGACACCTCCGGCGACCGCGAGATGCTGGCCATCGCCCAGGAGAAGGGTTACCGCATCTTCCGGGGCAAGCCGGGCTGATCGCTTCCCGCCAGATGAGGCTGTCATCATGAATGAACTCCATCGCCGCGAACACTTGGCCCTGTGGTGGTCGTTCATCTGGCGCGCAACGCTTTTCGGTGGCCTCGCTGGACTTGTGCTCGGGGCCTGCGCCAGCGTTTTCATGAACCTCTTCGGCCTGAGCGCCTACGGCGCGATCGCGGGCGGCGTAGCAGGTTTCGTCTGCAACCTGGTCGCCACCTACTGGGCCATCGGCTACGTGCTGACAAAGAAGCGATACGCGACCTTCTCCGTCCGCGTCGAACGCGCTCAGGATGTGTTCTAGCTTCTGGCGTACGAAAAAGCCGCCGACCTTTCGGCCGGCGGCTTTCCCGTCTTCGCGAGGATCGAAGCCTTACGCCTTGTCTTCCGAGGCGTCGCGGCTTTCGTTGATGTGGTCGATCAGGCCCCAGGCCTTGGCTTCCTCGGCGCTCATGAAGTGGTCGCGGTCGAGGGTCTTTTCGACTTCCTCATAGGTGCGGCCGGTGTGCTTGACATAGATCTCGTTCAGGCGGCGCTTGGTCTTGATGATGTCCTCGGCGTGGCGCTCGATGTCCGAGGCCTGGCCGCGGAAGCCGCCCGACGGCTGGTGGACCATGATGCGGGCGTTCGGCAGCGCGATGCGCTGGCCGGGGGCGCCGGCTTGCAGCAGCAGGCTGCCCATCGAGGCCGCCATGCCCATGCACACCGTCGAGACCGGGCTCTTGATATATTGCATGGTGTCGTAGATCGCCAGGCCGGCCGTCACCACGCCGCCCGGCGAGTTGATGTACATGGCGATTTCCTTCTTGGGGTTCTCGGACTCCAGGAAGAGCAGCTGGGCGCAGATCAGGCTGGCCATCCCGTCTTCGACGGGACCGGTCAGGAAGATGATCCGCTCTTTCAACAGACGGGAGAAGATGTCGAACGCCCGCTCGCCGCGGCTGGTCTGTTCGACCACCATCGGCACGAGGTTCATCGCCGTCGCCATCGGATCATACATAGGGATCGCCCTTTTCATTGTGTCTGGGCGGCGCGAACGCGAATCAGCCCCCGCGCGCCGTCGCCAACGCATATCGCGTGGCGCTTAACAGGTTGCAAGGAGCCGGGCCGGCGCTCGACCCATGAAAAAGGGCGCGACCCGCGTGGATCGCGCCCTCTTCGTGTCGGATGACGGAGACCTTAGCCGCCGTAGCCTTCCGGCAGGTCGTCTTCTTCCAGGAGCTCTTCCTTGGAGACTTCCTTTTCCTCGATCTTGGCCTTGCCGAAGATCAGGTCGACGACCTTGTCCTCGTAGATCGGGGCGCGCAGGGCCGCCTGCAGGTCGGCGCGCTGGCGGTACATGTCGAACACCTGCTGGGCTTGCGCGCCGTACTGACGGGCTTCGCGCATCATGGCGTCGGCCAGTTCCTGCTCGGTGACGGCCACGTCGTTCTTGCGGCCGATCTCGGCGAGCACCAGGCCCAGGCGCACGCGGCGCTCGGCGATCTTCTTGTACTCGTCCTTCAGCTGGTCTTCGGTCTTGCCCTCGTCCTCGGGCGGCAGGCCGCCCTGGGTCTTGTCGGCCTGCACCTGTTGCCAGATGCCGGCGAACTCGGCGTCGACCATGCGCGGCGGCAGGGCGAAGTCGTGCTTGGTGTCCAGGACGTCCAGCAGGGCGCGCTTGAGCTTGAAGCGCGACGAATTGCTGTAGCGGCCTTCCAGGTTCGACTTCAGCAGGTCCTTCAGGGCCTGCAGGTCCGACAGGCCCAGGCGCTTGGCCAGTTCGTCGTCGGGCTCGGCGTCGACCGGCGCGCGCACTTCCTTGACGGTGGTGGCGAACTCGGCGGCCTTGCCGGCCAGATTGGCGGCTTGGTAGTCGTCCGGGAAGTTCACCTTCACCGTCACGACGTCTTCCGGCTTGGCGCCGACCAGTTGCTCTTCGAAGCCCGGGATGAACTGGCCCGAGCCCAGGGTCAGCTCGGCGTCGTTGGCCGTGCCGCCGTCGAAGGCCACGCCGTCGATGGTGCCGACGAAGTCGATCAGCAGCTGGTCGCCGTCCTTGGCCTTCAGGGACTTGCCCTTGCGCGGCTCATAGGTGCGGGCCTGCTTGGCCAGATCCTTCAGGGCTTCGTCGACCTCGGCTTCCGAGACCTTGTAGACCGGCTTGGTCAGTTCGATCGTCGCGGGGTCGATCGGCTCGAACTCCGGCATCACTTCCACGGCCAGTTCGAAGGCCAGGTCCTCGCCGCCGGCCAGCACCTTGTCCATGTCGGACGACGGCTTCAGGTCCGGCTGGCCCGCGGGGCGCAGCTTGTTGTCGTCCAGCACCTTCTGGGCGCCTTCGTTCAGCGTCGCCTCGATGACCTCGCCCATCAGGGCCTTGCCGTACAGGCGACGCACGTGGGCCGTCGGCACCTTGCCAGGGCGGAAGCCCTTGACGTTCATCTGGGGCGCGACCTCGGCGATCCGGGCTTCAAGGCGCGTGGCGAGTTCACTCGCGGGCACCGTCACGCCATAAACGCGGCTGAGGCCTTCGCCCGACTTTTCAACGATCTGCATCGACATTCTTAGCTTCTCGGCTCTTGGGCGCCCGCGCCCGTCGTCCGCCCCAGGGGTCAAAACATCAAAGCCGCCCACGTCACCGGGGCGGCGAAAGAGCGCCCTTATGTCACGCGTTTGGCGACCATCCAAGGGCATTGGCGCCCTCACGGGACGAAAGTCCCGCCTGGCGGCGCACTTCGCCGGACACGAGGCCCGGCGAAGTGGTGCGGATGAGAGGACTCGAACCTCCACGCCTCTCGGCGCCAGAACCTAAATCTGGTGCGTCTACCAGTTTCGCCACATCCGCACGATGCGCCGGAGCGGGTTAGACATGCCCGGGCGGCTTGGCAAGGCCAAGACGATCCGAACCCGTCCCCGCCCCTTCGGCGAGCTGTTCGCGATGGTGAATTATTCGGGCCACGCGGGAACAACTTCCCGGCCCGCCGGTTATGATGATGTCCGCGGCTGTTCAGAACGCCATGGATCTACACCGGCCCGGGCCATGCCCCCCCGACTGACGCCCGGGCCGGTGTTTCACCCTCCTGACATTTGGCGCGGAACGACCTGGCCCCGAGCGGGTTGGCGTCCGGATTCAAACCATTGAGGTCGTCCTGGTTCGCCAGGACGGCTAGGGTCCGGCCTCAATTGCGTGTCGGTGACACCCAAGCGAAATCGGCGCTCTCATTCGTTGTCATCCCGGAAAGCGCGTAGCGCTTGTCCGGGACCCAGGGGCCGGCGCAATGCGATCCCCCTGGGTCCCGGCTCTACGGTCCGCCAGGCGGACCTTCGGCCGGGATGACAACTGAAAATCAACGATCCAATTGAGTCCGCACCCTAGCGCCGGCCTCGGCCGCCCCACAAGCTTCGCAGCACCGGCGGCGCCAGGTCCGGCAAGTCCTCGGCGATCAGGCCCGGGCCATGCGTCGCGCCCGCCTCGGCATGGATCCAGGCGGCGGCGCAGGCGGCCTCGAAACTCTCCATGCCCTGGGCGATCAGGCCGGCGATGAAGCCGGCCAGCACGTCGCCCGCCCCGGCCGTCGCCAGCCAGGGCGCGCCGTTGAGGCCGACCGCCGCCCGGCCGTCGGGCGCGGCGACCACGGTGTCCGATCCCTTCAGCAGCACCACCGCCCCCGCCCGCCGCGCGGCCTCCCGCGCCGCCGTGATGCGCTCGGGCGACGCGTCCAGCAGGCCGGGGAAGATCCGCTCGAACTCGCCGGGATGCGGGGTCAGAACGTCGTCGCGATCCAGGGCCGAGAACAGCGCCGCGGGGTCGTCGGCGAAGCTGGTCAGGGCGTCGGCGTCGACGACCAGGGCGGCGCCGTTGCGGGCCAGGGCGAAGACATGCCGCATCGTCGCCTCCCCCACGCCCGCCGCCGGCCCGATCACCACCGCGTCGGCCTTTTCGGCGCGGGTCTGCAGGTCGAACTCGCCCTCGAACGGCGCCAGCATCACCGCTTCCAGATGGGCGGCGTTGACGGCCAGGGCGTTGGGCGGCGAGAGCACGGTCACCACCCCGGCGCCGATGCGCAAGGCCCCCCGCGCCGCCAGCCGGGCCGCCCCGGTGTTCCAGGCCTCGCCGCTGACCACCATCAGCCGCCCGCGGGCGTGCTTGTGGGCGTCGACCGCCGGCCAGGGAAAGCGCTCGGCCCACAGGCCGGGATCGTTCTCGAACAGACGCCCCTGCCCTGTCGCCTCCAGGCCGATGTCGGCCACCACCACCTCGCCGCAGGCGGCCCGGCCCGGGGCCAGCACATGGACCGGCTTGCGGCGATGGAAGGTGACGGTGAGCTGCGCCTTCAGGCTCCGTTCGCCGAGGGGAAGGCCGGTGTCGCCGACAAGGCCGCTGGGTACGTCGACGGCGACGATCCGCGCCGCGCCGGGCATGACCCGCGCCAGGCGGTCGGCCTCGCCTTCCAACGGACGCGACAAGCCCGCGCCGAACAGGCAGTCGACATGGAGCGCCGCCGAGCCCGGCTCCGAGACCAGCGGCCCGGTCTCGCCCTTCCAGCGCGAGGCCGCCCATTGCGCCGCCGCGCTGGCCGGCGGCGCCAGCGCCTCGACCCGCACCGGCCAGCCGCGCCGACGCAGGTGCCGGGCGACCACATAGCCGTCGCCGCCGTTGTCGCCCGGCCCGCACCAGACCACCGTGGGGCAGCGGGCGTAGCGCTCGCGGATCACCTCGGCGACGGCCCGGCCGGCCCGCTCCATCAGGACGATCGTCGGGGTCCCGGCCTCAGCGGCCGCGCGGTCCGCCGCGGTCATCTCGGCGACGGTCATGATCTGGCGCGCCACGGCGGCTCCTCTTCCTACAGGACCTGAGTGGAGGCCTCACGACCCTTGTCGACCAGGATCAACGCGCCGTCGACCAGATCGAACACCGTCACCGACACGTGGTCGGGCCGGAACGCCGCCACCGCGTCATCGCCCGTCGCCACGGAGACCGCCGCGTTCAGGGCCACGAAATGGCTGAACACCGCCGCGCCGGGGTGCGAGGCCACCCCTTCGGCCACCTCCCGGGTCCAGGCCGCATAGTCGAGATCGCCCCGGATCTCGCGCCACGCGCCCTGGAAGGCCTGGCGCAGCCAGCCGGGACGAGCCTCGGCGTCCAGGGCGGCCGGTGTCGGAATCTCGCCGACCCTGGGATCGATCTCGACCGCCACGCCCAGGGCGTCGGCCAGCGGCTGGGCGGTCTCGCGACAGCGCCGCAGCGGCGAGCTGACCACCCGGGACGGGCGCTCGCCCACCGGCAAGGCAAGCAGCGCGCGCGCCACCGCCGCGGCCTGTTCCGCGCCGACGGCGTCCAGCCCCGGATCCGGATCGGCGTCGCCCCAGGTCGAGGCGGGGCGACCATGGCGGATCATGTGAATGCGGCTCATCGGCTTCCTCGCCCGTTCGAAATATCTTCCCTGGTCGCCTGCGGGCGTCGGGTCTTCTTGCAACGCTTCTAGCGCGAGCCGAGGCGCCGTCCGCCGCCACGGGCGCCCTAACGCGCAAGAACCGACCCCGGCTTCGCCGCCCTCCCCGCTTCGAGTTTCGCCGCAATCTTCAGCAGTTTTCGAGTCGACCGCCTTTTTTCGGCCATTCCCGCCCAGCCCCCGTGACGCCGTTCCGTCACGGACGGCGGGGCTTCCGCCCGGTTCTTCGCCGCCGAAACGACCGTTTCGGTGATCCTAGGTCGCCAATCGACGCTCGCAAGCGGGTTTGGCCGCCCAAACACGCACTGATCATCTTTCAGGCTTTAGATGATCAAATATAGAGCAATGAGCCGAACTCGACAGGACTCGCACGATAAAGCGCTCAAGCCGGCTTGTGAGCCGACGGGCCGGCGTGCTCCGTGCCGCTCAGTCAGCGGCGCCCGCGCCGTTTGGGCGTGAAAGAAGTCTGATGAAAAAGATCGAAGCCGTCATCAAGCCCTTCAAGCTGGATGAGGTCAAAGAGGCGCTTCAGGACATGGGCGTGCAGGGCATGACCGTGCTGGAAGCCAAGGGCTACGGCCGCCAGAAGGGCCATACCGAGCTCTATCGCGGCGCCGAGTACGTCGTCGACTTCCTGCCCAAGATCAAGGTCGAAGTCGTGGTCGAAGACAGCCAGTTGGAGCCCGCGCTCGAAGCCATCACCAACGCCGCCCGCACGGGCCGCATCGGTGACGGCAAGATTTTCGTGTCCGAAATCACGGAAGTCGTCCGCATCCGCACCGGAGAAACCGGCCCGTCCGCCGTGTAGGCCGGGACCGTAACCGCTTAACGCTCAAAGGGGATAACTATGAGCACCGCCAAGCAGATCCTCGACCTGATCAAGGAAAAGGACGTCAAGTACGTCGACGTCCGCTTCACGGACGTTCGCGGCAAGATGCAGCACGTCACCTTCGACATTGATCTGGTCGATGACGACTTCCTCAACGACGGCACCATGTTCGACGGCTCGTCGATCGCCGGCTGGAAGGCCATCAACGAGTCGGACATGAAGCTGCGTCCGGACCTGACCACCGCGATCATCGACCCGTTCTACCAGCAGACCACCCTGGCGCTGTTCTGCGACGTGGTGAACCCCGACACGGGCACCCCCTACAACCGCGACCCGCGCTCGATCGCCAAGAACGCCCTGGCCTACGTCAAGTCGTCGGGCATCGGCGACACCGTGTTCTTCGGCCCGGAAGCCGAGTTCTTCATCTTCGACGACGTCCGCTGGAACACCTCGTCGAACAACACCGGCTACTCGTTCGACTCCGTCGAACTGCCGGGCAATTCGGCCAAGGAATATCCGGAAGGCAACATGGGCCACCGCCCGGGCCCGAAGGGCGGCTACTTCCCGGTCAACCCGATCGACTCGGCCCAGGACCTGCGCGGCGAAATGCTGGCCGTCATGGGCGAGCTGGGCATGAAGCCGGAAAAGCACCACCACGAAGTGGCGCCCGCCCAGCACGAACTCGGCCTGAAGTTCGACACCATGGTCACCATGGCCGACCGGATGCAGCTCTATAAGTACGTGATCCACAACGTGGCCCACGCCTATGGCAAGTCGGCCACCTTCATGGCCAAGCCGATGTTCGGCGACAACGGCTCGGGCATGCACGTGCACCAGTCGATCTGGCAGGACGGCAAGCCGCTGTTCGCCGGCGACAAGTACGCCGGCCTGTCGGACATGTGCCTGTGGTACATCGGCGGCATCATCAAGCACGCCAAGGCGATCAACGCGTTCTCGAACTCGACGACCAACTCGTACAAGCGCCTGGTGCCCGGCTACGAAGCCCCGGTGAAGCTGGCCTATTCGTCGCGCAACCGCTCGGCCTCGATCCGCATCCCGCACGTCGACTCGCCGAAGGCCAAGCGCATCGAGGCTCGCTTCCCCGACCCGATGGGCAACCCGTACCTGACCTTCGTCGCCCTGCTGATGGCGGGCCTCGACGGCATCAACAACAAGATCGACCCGGGCGCGGCCGCCGACAAGAACCTGTACGACCTGCCGCCCCGCGAGCAGAAGAAGATCCCGGAAGTCTGCGGCTCGCTGCGCGAAGCCCTGGAAAACCTGGACAAGGACCGCGCCTTCCTGAAGGCCGGCGGCGTCATGGACGACGACTTCATCGACAGCTACATCGAGCTGAAGATGGAAGAGGTGATGCGCCTGACGCTGCACCCACACCCGGTCGAATTCGACATGTACTACAAGTGCTAAGCTTCACGGCTTAGAGGACGGAAGAGGCCCGTGGAGCGATCCGCGGGCCTTTTTCTTTGCGGGCGGCTTGGCGCTCAGGGCGGGCGTTCTTGGCCGCAATGTGGAATAGATAAGTCCACGTTCGGGACGGACGCTATTTTCCGCTTTCACCGTTTGCGGACGGAGGTTTGTCTGCTTGCGGTGACCTCGTAGCTCCACCATTGTCGCTAACGGTGGACACAATGAACGACAAGCCAAGAGGTTTGCCTATGACCTGGAAAATCATCGATTCTAAATCCTCTCACATGATTGATCGCGTGCGTGGACTATCGATGACTGGGACGCCAATCAAATACGGTTATGATTTTCAAGTTTATCACAATGATAGCGCCCTTATCGCATTCATGGCTTATGTCGACACGGTCGATGACTCTCAGCCACCGCCGGAACCTATCTCATTTACTTGGGCAGTGGTGAGCAGAAGTCAGGATCTCCCGCTGGCTGAGCGCCAAGAACTGATCGAGGATGTGTTGAGCGCGTGGAAAATGTCCCACGGAAAAGCTTTCGACCGGACCGGCCGGCTCAGGCAAGCCTCCGTTGGTGTCACCTACAATGCCAAAATCAACGAGATGTAGCTGGCTCTCCCAGACCCTCTCTCAAAGGAAAAGGGTTGTTGCGGCCCATAATCCGCTAGCCGCCCGTTGCGGCCCCAGGCGCTCTCCCCCCCCCCCCACGATCTCCTCATGGCCGAAGTCATCTATCTCCCACCTCATGAGCAAATGCCCGACCTAGGCGACGATCACTGTTGGTTGACGGTTGAGGCCTCTAACGACGGCCGGTTCTTCGACACCGGCAGTTCATGGAAGGCAAACGGGGAATGGGTGGGATATGGGTCACTCGCCGAGGACGACGTCTCACTTGAGAAGGCCTTAGCAGCGGCCGAGGCTTGGGCTGAGAAGTATGACGTTCCGACTATTTGGGTTCAGCTCACGCCCTAGGTCAGCTAGCCCGTCACCAAGACCTCAGCCCAGCCCCACCCCGCCGATCGGCACGGTCTCGAAGCGATGGCCGAAGCCGGCGATGATCGGCCGGCCCCTGGCGATGGCCGCCTGGACGGTCGGCAGCTTCAGCGAGGCCGCGTGGCTGTCCTTGTCGGTCCAGACCTCGGTGATCCACAGGGCGTCGGCGTCGGTCGCGTCCTTGGCGACGATGTAGCTGAGGCAGCCGGGCATGCCGCCCGTGCTCTCCGACAGGATCGCCACCAGCTCGTCCCGCTTGCCGGGCGCGGCCTTCATCTGGCCGATCAGTCCGTACATCGTCTTGTCCTCCTTGGCCTGGGCCGGCGACGACGCGGCGAGGGCCGCCAGGGCCAGCCCGCCCGCCAGCACCGCGCGCCGTTCGTTCTCGTCGGGTGAATGGGTCATGGTTCCTCCCCCTCGCCAGTTTCGGCCAGCATGGACCGGATCGTGTCAGCATCGGGCGAGGCCAGGGCCGCGCCAAGCCCCAGCAGGTGCAGGGCGTTGAAGCACGGCGGCCGTCCGGCGGGGCGGACGACCCGCACGCGGTCGCGCCAGCTGGCTGACGAGACTAGGTCCAGCGGCGCGATGATCGCCCCACGGCCGGCGGCGCAGCTCTCCATCGCTTCCTCGATCTCGCCGGCGTGGTCCAGGCGCCGCAAGGCGTCGGGCTGGGTGCCGAACACCGTCTCGAACCAGCGGCCGAAGACGAACTCGTACTCGTCATAGGTGGCGAAGGTTGTCCGCGACAGGGCGGTCAGATCCTCCGGGACTTCCATGCGGATCGGGGCGGCCAGCACCAGTTCCTCGCGGGCGATCGGCGTCGACTGCACCGGCGCGGCGACGACCGGCCGGTAGGTGACGCCCAGGTCCACGGCGCCAGTCGTCACCGCCGACAGCACCGCCTCGTGCGAACCGAACACCAGCTCGATCGGGCGGTCCGCCGGCAAGCCGGCGTACAGCCGGGGCGCCAGGCGATAGCGTCCAAAGGCCGAGACCACGGCCAGGCGCAGCGGGCGAAGGGCCGGGTCGGCGCGGCTCAGCCGCTCGCGCGTCCGCTCCACCTCATCCAGGGCCCGTCCGACGGTCTCGAACAGGGCCTGGCCGGCGGCGGTCAGGCGCAGGCCCCGCCCCACCCGCTCGAACAACGGCCGGCCCATCTCGCGCTCGAAGGCCTTCAGGTCATGGTGGACGGCCGGCGGCGACTTGCCCAGGCGCGGGCTGGCGGCGGCGATGCCGCCGGCCGCCGCCACCGCGTGGAACACCGCCGCCCGTCGCAGATCGACCTGTCGCATCGTTTCGAAATCCAGAACGGAGGCAGCTTTCCTTCGAAATATTGCCGAACCGCGTTCGACGCTAGGTCTGGCCTTCCCCCCAAGGAGGCGACCATGACCTGGAAACCCATGACCCTGGCGATCGCCCTAGCGCTTGGTCTGGCGAGCGGCCCCGCCCGGGCCCAGACCGAGCAGGCGGCCTTCCTGTTCACCTACGACATCGACCGTGGCCAGGAGGCCGTCTTCGAGGCCGGCTACGCCGCGCACCTGCAGTGGCACGCCGACCACCACGACGCCCTGCCCTGGTTCGGCTGGACCGTGACCAGCGGCCCGCGCACCGGCCTGTTCGTCGACGGGACCTTCGGCGTCCCGTTCGCGGCCATGGACGCCCGCCCGGACCCGGCCGGCGACGGCGCCGACATGGCCGCCCGCGTCCTGCCCTACGCCAAGGCCCGCGCCTATTCGGCCCATGTCCTGTGGCCCGAGCCGAGCACGGTCCGCACCCTGGAGGCGCGCCAGCCCAGCCCCGTGCTGGACGTCTATACCCTGCGGGTCGCGCCCGGCGACGTGGCGGCGTTCGAGACCGCCCTGCTTGCCTCCGCCAGAACCGGCAAGGGCGACCTCCCCTGGACCTGGTACCGCCTGGCGGGCGGCGGCGAGCTGGGCGGCTACATGGTCCTGGTCCCACGCCGCAGCTGGGCCGAACTCGCCGGCCGCCCCACCGATCTGGCGGGACTGATCGCCGCCGCCCATGGCCCGAGCCCGGACCAGGCCCGGGCCGCCGCCCTGGTCCGCAGCGTCGAGGTCGAGACCTGGTCCTACAAGCCCAGGCTCAGCCGACTGCCCTAGGCCTTGCATTCCCCTGGGGTCGCGATGCTGGCGCCCTGGGCGGCGGCGTTGCAGGCGCTGGGATAGGTCTTGCCGTCGCAGCCGCAGACCGGGGCGTAGATCATCGTGCAGACCTGGGGCGGCTTGCGGCAGGTTCCCGCGCCGTCCGCCACCTGGCACTGGCCGGCGGGCTTCTGGCAGACCAGGCCCGAGGCGCATTGGAAGCCGGCGAAGCCGCCGCACATCCCGCCCTCGGCCACCGGCGCGCGGGCGTGCGACACGGGCGGATTGGGCGCCGGCTGGCCGCCGCCCGGGCTGGAGCAGCCCAGCAGCACGAGCGCGGCAAGTATGGAAAACAGGCTGCGCAGGGCCATGGGCCGGCTCCTTGTTGATCGACAATCCTAGATTGCCACGGCCTGTCTTCCTTGGGCAGACCGCACGGTCATCCCGTCGACCAATCCGATGGCCATGGGCGCGCAGCCCCTTTTCAGGGGACGACGCAGAGCCCATACGAGGCGCTCCCGCCGAATCGACGCATGTTCCCCTAATGTCCTCCAAAGACGATCCCAACTTCTCGCTGTTCGGCGACGACGCCCTCGCCCCGGTTCCCGCCTCGCCGTTCCCGGCCCGCGAGCCTCACCCCGAGCCCGCGCCGCGCGCCGCCGCGCCGCCGCCGCCCCCGGCCAAGCCGGGCGCTCCGGCCGCGGCCCCGTCGTCCGACGGCTACGACGCCAGTTCGATCGAGGTCCTCGAGGGCCTGGAGCCCGTGCGCATGCGGCCGGGCATGTATATCGGCGGCACCGACGAGCGCGCCCTGCACCACCTGTTCGCCGAGGTGCTGGACAACTCGATGGACGAGGCCGTGGCCGGCTTCGCCAAGACCATCGAGGTCAAGCTCGACGCCGACGGCTTCCTGTCGGTCCGCGACGACGGCCGCGGCATGCCCGTCGACCCTCACCCCAAGCATCCAGGCAAGTCGGCCCTGGAAGTGATCATGACCGTCCTGCACGCGGGCGGTAAGTTCAGCGGCAAGGCCTACGAGACCTCGGGCGGCCTGCACGGCGTCGGCGCCAGTGTCGTCAACGCCCTGTCGGAACTGGTCGAGGTCACCGTCTGGCGCGACGGCTTCGAGCACCGCCAGAGCTTCGCGCGGGGCAAGCCCCTGGGGCCGGTCGAGAAGATCCAGCCCAGCAGGAAGCGCGGCACCCAGGTGCGCTTCAAGCCCGACGACCAGATCTTCGGCGAGGGCTGCGCCTTCAAGCCCGCGCGCCTGTACCGCATGGCCCGCTCCAAGGCCTATCTGTTCCGCGGCGTGCAGATCAAATGGTCCTGCGACGCCTCGCGCATCCACGACCAGACCCCGGCCGAGGCCACGTTCCACTTCCCCAACGGCCTGGCCGACTTCCTGGCCGAGCGGACCAAGGGGCTGGAGATGGTCACGCCCGACAGCTTCTCGGGCCGCATCGAGCGCCAGGGCGAGGCCGGCGCCGTCGAATGGGCCATCGCCTGGACCCCGCGCGGCTTCGGCGAGCACGACGGCTTCATGCAGTCGTACTGCAACACCGTGCCCACGCCCGAGGGCGGCACCCACGAAAGCGGCCTGCGCGCCGCCCTGACCCGCGGCCTGAAGGCCTATGCCGAACTGAAGGGCGAGAAGCGGGCGACGATTATCACCGCCGACGACGTGATCGCCCAGGCCGGCGCCCTGATCTCGGTGTTCATCAAGAACCCGGAATTCCAGGGCCAGACCAAGGAAAAGCTGTCGTCGAGCGAGGCCCAGCGCTTCGTCGAGAACGCGCTGCGCGATCCGTTCGACCACTGGCTGACCGGCAGCCCCAAGGCCGCCCAGGCCCTGCTGGAGTTCGTGATCGAGCGGGCCGAGGAACGCCTCAAGCGCCGCAAGGACAAGGAAGTCCAGCGCGCCTCGGCCACCCGCAAGCTGCGCCTGCCGGGCAAGCTGGCCGACTGCGCGGCGGGGGCGGTCGACGGCGCCGAGCTGTTCATCGTCGAAGGCGACTCGGCCGGCGGCTCGGCCAAGCAGGCCCGCAACCGCAAGAACCAGGCGATCCTGCCCCTGCGCGGCAAGATCCTCAACGTGGCCTCGGCCAGCGGCGAGAAGTTCACGGCCAACAAGGAGCTCAGCGACCTGATGCTGGCCCTGGGGGCCCAGGGCGGCAATCGGTACAAGGAAGAGGATCTGCGTTACGAGCGGATCATCATCATGACCGACGCCGACGTCGACGGCGCCCACATCGCCAGCCTGCTGATCACCTTCTTCTACCGGACCATGCCGGACCTGATCCGCCAGGGTCACCTGTTCCTGGCCCTGCCGCCGCTGTACCGCATCAGCCACGGCGGCAAGAGCGCCTACGCCCGCGACGACGAGCACAAGGACGAGCTGCTGGCCACGATGTTCAAGGGCAAGAAGCCCGAGATCGGCCGCTTCAAGGGCCTGGGCGAGATGATGGCCTCCCAGCTGAAGGAGACCACCATGGATCCGGCCGTCCGGACCCTGGCCAAGATCACCCTTCCCCGGTCCGAGGAAGCGGTCGAGGCCCTGGTCGAGACCCTGATGGGCCGCAAGCCCGAGCTGCGCTTCCGGTTCATCCAGGAAAACGCCGAGTTCGCGGCCGACGACCTGGACCTGTAGGCCGATCCCGTCCCCCGCCCCTTCGGGACGGGGGACGGCCGCTTCATGCGCCCCTTGATCCCGACCTATCAAAGAATCTGACATTTCACATTTGCGCCACTCAAGCGCCGCTAACCCCTCAAACGAATTCGACTTTTCGCGATCGATTAAACCTCGTTCGCTCGTTTTTTGACCGTTTTGTCGACCTTTTTTGCTTTTCCTGGCCGGTCTTTAGGCAGATGCAGGGTGGTGAAGTCTGATTTCGAGACGATCCGCTCGCGGATTCGCCCCGGGACCAGGCCGAGCGGCGCCCCAAGACGCCGCCACAGTCCAGGGAAGTCGATCCATGAAAACCCTCCTCGCCTCCACCCTCGCCGTCCTGGTCCTGGCCGCCGCGCCGCTGGCGGTCGCGGGGCCCGCCAGCGTCGAAACCGTCAGCATCCCGGTGTCCAAGTCCAGGCTGGACCTCAACAATCCCCGCGACGCCCGGGTGCTGATGCGCCGCATCGACCTCGCCGCCCTGGAAGCCTGCGGCGCCGACTCCCACAGCTTCGTGGAAGTGAAGCGCGCCGTGGCCGCCTCGGCCTGCCACCGCGACGCCGTCGCCGGCGCCGTGAGCCAGCTGAACAGCAACCAGGCCGCCCTGACCGTCACCGGCGTCCGCGGCCGCTAAGCGCGCTGCGCCCCCCCCTCCGGCCCTTCGGGCCACCTCCCCCAGAGGGGGAGGATCTACCCTGTGCAGCTGCTCCCCCTCTGGGGAGCTGTCGGCAAAGCCGACTGAGGGGGTCTTTCGCGGGCACGGCTTCTCATTCTCACGCTTCTAGCTGTGAGTGGATGGAAAGGGTCGCGGAGCGCCGG